>JBEGNB010000387.1:0-9621 GCA_041182785.1 Bacteroidota bacterium | reverse complement strand
GCTTCTTTGTAATTCCCGGTGTTAGAACGCAAATTTCCCATGTTTTCCAGGGCTGTAGCGTACTCATCGCTTTTCTTGCCCGGATTCTTTTCACGAATGTACATTGCCCGGGAAATAAGTGGTTCGGCATCGTTGTAACGCCCCAGTAGCTGATACAGATTGGACAAGTTGTTCAGCGCATTGGAATAGCCCAATCTGTTGAGGGTAGAATCCGCTTCGTATATGCTGATGGCTTCAATATAATTTCGTTCGGATTCATCGTACTTTCCCAAGCCCTTGTACACAGCAGCCAGATTACTAATTCTGGAAGCATATATATTGTTTTCAGTTCCTTTTATCTGTCTAATAAGTTGGACTGACTCCAGATATAGTGGTTCTGCCAGTTTGTGATTCCCTCTGGTAGAATAGATGCCTCCTTTCAGATTCAAATAATTGCTGTACTCAAGTGAGTGAGTTCCGAGTGATTGTGAGGCTGTTTCTCCGGCTAATTCGGCCGTTTTCATTGCCTCATCGAATTTCTGGCCTTTGAGGAGTTTTTCGCCAAGAGTAATGAGGCTGTCAATCTCTCTTCTGACAAGTACGGTATCCCGGGATTGTGCACCTGCACCGGAAATCGCAAAGTTCAGCAGTATGACCATGATGAAAAAACGGGCACAAACTGGTAGTACTGTAAAGTCGGCTTTTGGGGTATTAAAGTAAAATAAAAGCATAATTTTTAGTTTTTAAAATTTTAAATCTGCAACAAAGTTAAAATTTGATATTGACTTTGCGAGAGAAGAAAAACCGGGCGGAAGCTGTGCCGCCGCCCTGTAAACGAAACTTGATTCAACTCTGCTTCTTGAGGAGATAATCAGGCAGATTAACTTTTTACTTTGGATAATACCACTTCCCTGAGTCCGTGATTCTTCCAGAAACCTTTCACTATCTCATATGGTAGCATGACTATGACCATACCGTACCGGATGGCACCAAAAACAACATTAAATAGGAACTTGTTAAAGAAAAGTCCGCTCCATGAACTTGAAAAAATCGTAATTCCCGACAACTCCTCATCCATCTTGTTCAGCCTGCGAACAATAAATGGTGGTCTGTATTCTCCGGGGAAATGCATACGGTTATTCATATACTGAGGGCGAATCTGTGAAATATGATATAGTCCCCCCATCGAGAGAAAGATCACACCAGGTATCACTTGCCCTGCAAGCAGGACGAGTCCACCGGTAATCAATGGTGCCTTGCGGATGTAAGGATAACCTGAGAATGATTTGGTCTCGTTGATCCTCACCAGATTATCGAGATCGTGGAGTGATTGTCCGACAGCCTTGTTGGAGGGATCATATAGATTTCTGACCCAGTCAAGGTGTATCTTTGTATGCTCCAGATGATAAGCTTCCGTTGGGAAGGAAGTGTTTTTATCATCCGGGTGCACCCGCCAGTGTTCCGTAGCTTTCCTCAGATGTGCAATAGCGAGCTGTTCGTTCAAAGCAGTATCCCGAACACCTGCCCTGTATGCATTCTCCATAATGGACAACCCCTCATCAATATAGTTCACGTTACCATCATTTACCCCTTTTTCGTGAAGAATTCGTCCGTAATAAGCCTGATAAAGGTTATTTGAAGAGTCGAGTCGGCGGGCGCTCTGGTAGTGATTGAGTGCTCCGGTATAGTTATCCTCCAATTCATATGCTTTCCCCATCCCGAAATACGCTTCAGCATATTCCGGACGAAGCGAAACAGCTTTTTCATACTGCTCTGCTGCCTTTTTTGGGTTGGACATTTCCAGAAAAACATTTCCATACTGTACCAGTGACTCCGGATCATCCGGATTGAGTGTAACAAGCTGTTGAACTTTCTGAAGCGCCTCCGTGAAATTATCCACTTCGAGTGCTGTCCGTATTTCCTGAATGAGCTGTTGCTTCATAATATCAACTTTAAAACAGATTTTGAACAATTGAAACTCCCAGATAGATAGAAAGAAGAATGGAAACCGGTGATAGATACCAGGCGAGAGCATCTTTAATTCCCGCTGACCGAAGGGATTGTTGTAATACATTCACCATCATCAGGAAGAAATACAATACCACTACTGTCATTAGCCAGCCCCCGCTGAGCGGACTGCTGAACATGGTAAACGGATTCATTCCTTCGCCAAACAGTCTTAATACCAGTAATACAACCATAATCAGACCCAGTGGAAGCCCGCCCAGAGCACCGGTCAGCATTTCGCTTTTGAAATCAGCCCTGCCTGTTGCTGCCTTGATTACGAATGAGAACAGCGTAATGAAAAGCATGATAAAAACCGGAATAATACCAATGCTGAGAAATGCAGAAAATTTCATATACTCTCTCATGTCTCCGGAAGCCAGATAGGAGCCTGCAAAAAACAACACAAATACTGAAGAAATAATAATAACAGACTGCATGAAGCCTTTGGCAGGCAGATTGGCAAATATGCCGTACAAACCATTGACAGGATCCTGAAAAAATGCCATAAGAAGGTGCTTGAAATCCTGCTGGTAGAAAGTGCGGACTTCATTGGCGAACTGCGGATCGTTTGATTGATAGTTTTCCATTAAAAATCATTGAAAAGGTGAGTGATAGGAATTCAGGGGTGGTTTTTTGGATAATACGGGAATTATTTCGTCAGACAGATATGTGTCGTCAATGGCGATATAGTTTTTCCCCTGTACGCTCGTGCGCGGACGTATGACTGTACGTCCTGTTGCGCCGTTCACACAATACTGAACCAGTTCAGTACAATATACTGCAGTTGAGTCTTCAGCATCGAATGACAAGTCGAAGGGCATTTGCCGACGGTGATAATCCAGTGCGAAACCGGCAATTCTTTCTCTGGTCAGTGCATCGTCGCGAAGCCGAAAAACAGCAAAATCACTGGCACCCCGCAGAAATTCTGTCAGCCTTTCGCGCCGGACACAGCCCCTTCCTGTCATATCATCAGCTTCGGCATGAATCACGTACAGGCTGTCGCAGTTATCTGCATCAATCAGAATACCGGTATGCGAAAAGCGTTTCTCTCGCTGTGAAAAATCCTGAAAAAACGCGGAGTAAAAGCCATCTCCAAGTCGGTAAACAAGATCTCCCGATTGCAGACAGGAGGTATCCGGGAGAGCACTTGCTACTGTCGCTGGATTTTGCCTGCAGGCAGAAATGGCCATGCAAAGCAGCAGGGCCGTTACTTGCGCATGGAGGGATCTACTTTCCATTTACCTTCAACTCTGGCCAGCTCAATGGAACTGCGTCTTTTGTGGCCATTAGCCAACCCTTCGTAGAAAACCCAGGCCCTGTCACTCACTATGGAGTCGCGGATTATCTTGTAGCCCGAGAATTCATATTCTGTTTTGCCTATGCTTTCATAAAACTCCAGCGCTACCACACCCGTTGATGTACAGTACTGTTTGGCACATTTGTAGTCTTTGGCCATCAGGCAATCCAGGAAGTCGGAAACCACACCCGAGGGTGAATCGTTATTACATGCAACAATGGAACATGTAATCAACATGAAAATGAGTGTCTTTTTCATTGAAATCAGCTATATTTAAGTTATTATTTAAAATTACCCTCTATTTTTGAACCATTAAGACCAGTTACAACGATGCTAACTCCCGTTTTTCCGGAATCCAGCGCCGAAGCGATATTGTCCAGTGACCCCGTGTGTGTAACAGTGAATCGCGCCACTCCGCTGGAAAAATTCTTAACGACGGATTTTACTCCTTTGAAGGTTTTCAGGTAGGTTTCTACCTTGCCAGCATTGGTATATGTTGCGTTACCAAGTACAATCTCAGAGCTTGATTCTCCTGTTCCGCCAGTACTTTTTTTCACTCCCTGTGCCTCACAAAGGGTATTCACGAAATAGGCACCCATTTTGGATCCTGCACTGCGGAGTGCAGCTTTGCCCGCAACCAGCTCCGAATTATCGCTACCCCCTGCATGCCTGCCGTCAGCGCCTAGAATCTGCGCATTGTAGGTACTTACAGCCCTTGCCTCCACCCTCGCACGGCAGCTTTGCATGCCGTTCTGAATTCCGGTACTTTCGCTGAAGGCCTCACCAAAAATAATGATATCAGCACCAAACCTTGATCCAATTTTGGAAGCTGCAGCAGCATCCTGGTATTTTACAGCGTTCCCGAACTCTTCACTGTCCCGGATAGCTTTATAAATCGAAGGGTCAATCACCTTGAATCCGGCGTTTATCAGTGTTTTTATTATCTCAGTCTCTCCCGCCGGATCTGGCACGCGACGTGTAATGTGAATCTCCGGGATGATAACCATTACAGTGGGACCACTACCACCAAGGTTAATCGGACATGTATTTCTGTCATATTTGAGTTCAACGTCTGACTGCTTGGGACTGTATGTCTCAATCAACTCTCTCTGGCTAACTATGAGTCCTACCGCGTCGGATATCGCTTTTTCGAGAGCATCTTCCATAGCCTGTGTGCCAAAACTGATAATATCAGCATTGAAAATTTTGAGACCGGGCTTCGTAACTTTCCTCTCGACCGACTCAGACCACAATACTTCAGCCGTTTGAGGGTCAACAATCCTGAGAATAAAGCCGATATGCGCCTGATTAACACCAATTGCCAGGGCTCCGATCTTGGTTTCCTTGAATTCTGTCACCTCGCCTGTCACAATGAGCTGAGCTCCTTTCATACGACCAGTCTCCGGACCTGATCCATCTGTAACACCACTTTGATTTAACTTCATCTCCTCCATCGAATTCCCAATATTTTTCAGACTCTCAAGCACATTGAAGCACCCCGTTTTATTCAGTGAATTGACCAGCATACTCGCAAGTTCCTTTCCAAAGACACTTTGAGCGCTGGTCCTCGTGATGTCAAATCCGGTTACTCTTATCCGGGGGCGCTGTTCCCGGGATACATTTTCACAATTAATCGTACTTGATTCAACTGTGTTCTTTCTCTGTGCGTTGACTGTGCCGACTAGTATTGGAAGTGTAACAGCCATAATGATCGGAATTAAAATTTTGTATCGCATATCAAGTATTTTGTGCGTGAAAAGATGCAGTTTCGTATATAAGGTGCCTGTATGCAGAAAGGGTAACCTCTATTTTGAAGTTATTTGAAAAAATATTCAGTTATTTGCTTCTCAAAACTTTGTAGCCACAGTATATGTAGCAGAATAGAGCAGGTTCTGACAGGCCTGCAGGGATACTGGCTTGATAACTTCTGAATTTTACCCTCAAAAGGTTACCAGTACGATGAAAAAATACTCTTATATATGTTGAAATCATATACTGACCAGCAAATCATTGAGGCCTTCAGGGCCGGAGGCAGTCCGAGGGATAGCGCCTGGGAGTATGCTTTTAAAACCTGGAAAAGCGGAATTATCAGTAATATTGTCAGAAACGGCGGCACCCGTGATGAAGCAATGGATGCAATTCAGGACACTTATGTTCACTTCGAAAATAGAGTCAAACAGCCCGGTTTTGTGGTTGAAAGGAGTCTCTTTGCTTACTTCAAATATGCTGTTTACCGATGCTGGGTCAATTCAAGAAAAACAAACTCAAATGTATTTTCCGAGCTCAGGGATGAAGAACTGGAGAATTTTTCACAGGAAATTGATGCGCAGATTGTCCGTGGTGAACTGGCCCGTTTGCTCGATGAAACAATCGGCCGGTTGGGTAACCGGTGCCAGTCAATCCTGAACCTGGCACTCAGCGGATTTTCCATGCGGGAAATTGCCGAAAAAATGGGGTTTCAGGGGGGGGAGCAAGTGGCTAAAAATGAAAAAAGGAAGTGTCAGGAGCGCTACGAAAATTACCTGAACGAAAACCCGGTCATTAAAGAACAATTAAAAAATCTGTTCCATGGTTGACGATATTCTCCACGACCGAATCGAACAATACCTGCTCGGGAACCTGCCTCCCGACGATTGCGCCCGACTGGAAAATGAGATGGCAGCCAATCAGCAACTGGCTGAGCAAGTTGCCCTGCAGCGACTGGCTATCACTGGCATTCAACGTCTCGCCGCCCGGGATATGCGAAAGAAATTCGAACTTTGGGACAAAGAAACTGACGGGGTCTCTCCTCAATATCACTGGTTGTGGGCTACATTTATACTGCTGGGATTGCTTGTATTCGGAATTTTCCTTCATTTTAGCAAACTCCGCAACAAGCATGAAGAGCACCTTCGCGAACTGGAAGTAATAGCTGCCCGCGACTCACTTATTGCAGTACTTCAGGCCGACTATCGCAATTTATCCACTGCGCTCGACTCCCTCTCCAGGAATAGCATTTCCGAAAAAGACAGCTTGCTGAAAAACGAATTACTGCAACTTCGAAACAGGCTGGAGCAGGGAGACAAGGTACTCCGCGAACTGGAGCGACAGCGAAATGCCGGTAAATCACAACTGGCTATGAGACTCGCTCCACCTCCACCTCGACTTCGCGGAAACAATCAATTTTCCGACTCGCCTGTTGACAAGGCTAAAATGGCCTATAACGAAGGGAAGTACGACCAGGCTGTTCAACTCTTTCGGAAAATTCCTGAGTCAGACCCGGCACAGGCGCAGGTTATTCAACATCTTCCGTTCGCCCTTTTTTATGCAGGTAATTTTTCTGATGCTATACCGGCTTTTGTGAAACTCTGGGAAGATGACCCGGAAAATGAAGCCGCCAGCGCTCAGGGCTATCTTATGCTTTGCTACCTCGCAGAAGGGAAAAAAACCGAGATGCGACAACTGAGAATGGTTATAGTGGGGAATCCGAATCATATCTTTTACGACAAGGCAGTAGCTCTGAAAGACTCCATCTGACCTCCTTTGCCCCCCACCATCAATTTGTTTGAATTTCGTAACTTTATTCCACCAGAATTACCCGAACTTTGTCAGGCGTGAATGGTAACCTCACGCTTTCCAACTATGGCAAAGTTCAACCTGAAAGTAAACGGCGAATCCAGACAGGTAGATGTGGATCCCTCCACCCCGGTTCTCTGGGTACTCAGAGAGCACCTCAACCTGACCGGAACCAAATACGGTTGCGGAGTCGCTTCCTGCGGCGCCTGCACCATACACCTCGAAGGAATGCCGGTTCGCTCCTGTCAACTGCCCGTTTCCTCTGTAAAACAACAGGAAATAACAACAATCGAAGGCCTTTCTGCCAGCGGTGATCACCCCGTACAGGAAGCATGGATTGAACACGATGTGGCCCAGTGCGGATACTGTCAGGCCGGACAAATCATGAGCGCCGCCGCACTGCTCAAAAACAATCCAAACCCCTCGGAGGAAGATATCGAAGCTTTCATGACCGGAAATATTTGCCGCTGCGGCACCTACTTGCGCATCAAACAGGCCATTGTAGCCGCTTCTCAAAAGTAAACCTCAACTCCCCTCTGTCATGGACAATAACTATAACAGGCGCTCCTTTATCAAGGTCACAGCACTCTCGGGCGGCGGTATGCTGCTCGGATTCAACTGGTTCGTGAACCGGACTCAACGCCAAATAAACGCTGCCGGCACACCTGCCGACTCCGACTGGACTGAATTCAACGGTTATATCAGTATTTCCAGCGATAACGTAATCCGGATAATGGCCCCCAATCCCGAATTTGGCCAGAATGTCAAAACTTCCCTGCCCATGATCGTGGCCGAGGAACTTGACGCAGACTGGGGTACGGTCGTGGTTGAACAGGCGTCGTTTGATACCAGTCTGTATGTCCGCCAGTTCGCAGGAGGCAGCCAGTCTGTACGCACAACCTGGAAACCGCTCCGGAATGCCGGTGCCTCGGCCAGGCACCTGCTCCGTCAGGCAGCCGCAAATGCCTGGAATGTACCGTTTGACGAGGTTTCTACCAACTCGGGTAAACTGATACACGAAAAATCGGGCAAGTCAGCTTCTTACGGCGAGTTCGCCACCGCCGCCGCTTCACTGACTGTTCCCAAGGATGTGTCGCTTAAATCTCCTGCCGATTTCCGGATTATACGTCAGTCGCAAAAGAATGTGGACGGGCACAAGATTGTGACCGGCAAACCTATGTTCGGTATGGATTATACCGAACCGGGTATGCTGATCGCCATGATTGAACACCCGCCCGCTTTCGGTCTCAAGCTGAAGTCGTGGGACGGCTCCCGTGCGCGCAGGATGCCCGGCATCAAAGATGTTTTCACCATCAGTGTATTTCCCGAAGGCTATGAACGCGAAAGTTTCGATACCAGAACGTTCAACGAACTGGTGGTTGTGGTGGGAAATACGACCTGGGAAGTCATGAACGCCCGAAAGAAATTGCAGGTTGAGTGGGAGCCAATCACGGAAAAAAAGGAAACTGTCAACGCTTTCGGAAACAAAAGGGAGGAGACTATCCCTGCCGGACTTGAAAGTTCGGAAAGGCATCTGGAAATTATGCAGGAAATGGCCGGAAAACCCGCCCGGCAGCTACGAAAGGATGGTGACCCGGAAAAGGCATTCGCCGAAGCCGCACGAATACTGGAGAGAACTTACACGGCTCCTTTTCTGGCCCACAACACCATGGAACCCATGAATTGCTTCGCCCGTGTAACCGATACAGAAGCACTGTTCGTAGCTCCCCTGCAAGCGCCCGAATTCGCCGAACGCTCGCTCTCGAAACGCCTCGGTATTCCGGTTGATAAAATTGATATCCGCATGACGCGAATGGGTGGCGGTTTCGGTCGCCGGGCTTACGGTCACTACCTGATTGAGGCCGCACTTATCTCCCAGAAAGCAAAATCAGCCGTCAAGCTCGTTTATTCCCGCGAGGATGACATGACTTACGGTATCTACCGGCCCGCTTACACCGCTACATACCGCGCCGCTCTCGATGCCAATAATAATCTCACCGCCTTTCATGTAAAAGGCGGAGGTTTCCCCGAGCATCCCGTTGCTGCCAACCGGTTCCCGGCCGGGGCAGTGGACAATTACCTGGCCGAAGGCTGGGAAATGCCTTCCAATATAACCATAGGCGCCTTCCGGGCCCCACGATCCAATTTCATCGCCTGTGCCGAGCAGTCATTCCTCGACGAACTGGCCGAACTCATGGGTAAAGACCCCATTGACCTTCGCCTCGAGCTCCTGCAGCGGGCAAAAGACCGCCCGGTTGGCACCAGCAACGACTACGATGCCGACCGCTATGCCGGTGTACTGAAACTGGTCAGGGAAAAATCGGGCTGGGGAAACAGCACTGCAAATGGTCTGCACCGGGGAGTAGCCGCTTACTTCTGCCACAACTCTTATGCTGCTCACGTGATAGACATGCGCATGCGCGACGGTCAGCCGTATGTAGAACAGGTGTTCAGCGCAGTTGACTGCGGTATCGTGGTGAACCCGGACGCCGCATCAAACATGGTGGAAGGTGCCGTTGTAGATGGGATCGGAAATGCACTCTATGGTGAACTCCGGATCAAGGACGGAGCTCCGCAACAGCGCAACTTCAACACATACAAGATGATACGTATGCACGAGGTGCCAAAAAAAGTGGAAGCGCACTTTGTCAGGAATGATATAGACCCGACAGGTCTTGGCGAACCGCCTTTTCCGCCGGTATTCGGGGCTGTGGCTAATGCCCTGTATAAAACAACGGGTAAAAGATTCTACAAGCAGCCTTTTTCGGCGGGATTTGAGACCG
>JBEGNB010000386.1:0-4025 GCA_041182785.1 Bacteroidota bacterium | reverse complement strand
CAATATAAATCGGTTTTGAAAATAGAGCCTCAAAAGTAAGTAAAAACAATTGGGAGAACAATGGCATATGTGTTTTTTCTTCAGCCTCAGGAAAAGTAACCAGGCAAAAGATTAGTTCTTTAAGGTCAATTTGACTGTGCACGTATTGTACAGCCGGCGTTTTCGAAAATGATGCTGGAACCCGCAGAATATGACGGGCTTTAGATGTCCCATTGTGAGATTGTCCAGGATTCTCTGCCGATGGTAAAAACAGGCTGAGTTTTTATCGGTTTTTGCACTTTTGCAGGGGCATAGCCAGAGCTACACAACTGAGAAATGGTGAAAAACGAGACTTTTTTGACTCGGAGATTGAATCTTCGACAACCTCTAAAACTTTTTTCTTGCTTTTTCCAGGAATGAAAAGACCGCCTGATTCAATTCCGGAGAAATCCTGAACCTGAGCACCAGCAACAAAAAAAACGTGGCAAAAGTGCCCGATTTTATGACTATTGTCCACCAGTTATTTGCAGGAACAGGCATAAAACTTACCAAAGAATATGCTGCCAATCCAATCAAAAATGCCTTAACAAATTTCATTGTAAATGGCTGTATGCGAAAATATTTCCAGTTAAAATATAAACTCAAAAGATTCAAAAAAATGGTGGACGCAACGGTAGCAAGTGCCGCACCAACCATACCGTAACCCGGCAGCAAAAGCACACTGACTGTTATCCCCAGCAGTGCTGACAAAATAATTTGTGCGTATGAAAGGTAAAAGCGATTTGAGTAGCTTAAAATATGGTTATTCAAGCCCGCTGACATGTCAAATAATTTGCCAACACCCAGAATCAGAATCAGGATTTTGCCCGATTCGAGAACTTCCCCGTTTGCTACGACCCGAAAAAAGGGTTCAACTGATACCCAAAAAGTACCGAAAAGTAATAAACCAGCCATGAACAGGTTGATTGATGCCTTTTGATACAGTTCTTTGATTTGTTCGATATTTTCATTGTACCAGCTCTTCGAAATAAGGGGCGTAGTTGCGATCACTATCCCCCTTAAAGGAACCTCCATGATACCTGCAATGAATGCTGAAATCGAGTACACACCGTTACTTTTAAGACCAATATAAGTTGGTACGGTCCATGTATCCAACTTTGTTACTATGAAAAAGCCCAGCCCGCCGATTACACCATAAACAGCATAGTAAAGCATATTTTTCACCATTTTTATATCAATGAATGAAAAATCAATTCTCAGAAAGTTCTCCCCCAGACTCTGTATATACAAATAAAGTAATACTGATACAAGGAAAAGGTACCCCGGGATAGCACACAGCATAAATTCCAGCGAGATGTAGCCGTGAATATATACTACCAACAGAATCGGTATCACTATCTTTTGTGACACATCAATCAGCAGAGATGGAATAACAATTCTGCCAAAGTTTACCACATATTGATTAAGTATGAAGTTCAGCAGATAAAAAAACGATGTAGGAAAAATAATCCATATATAATTACTTATTTCAGGGTTTTTTTTAGCATAAAAATCTGAAATGTGTCCCCATAAACAAAGAGCTATCAGGCCGAATATAATATAACTTATTCCACCCCAAAGAAGTAAGAGTCCAAGATAGCCGTGGTGACCATTGCTTTTCTCTTCAAATACCGGGAAAAATCTTATCGCTACTGAACCGATTCCAAATGACAGCACCGGGAACAAAAACAGGGTAGTATCCAGAAAGAACCGTATCGCTCCATACTCTTCAAGAGCAAGAGGATATACAAAAACAATACTCAACGCTCCAATCAGTATACCAAACCAATTGATAATACTGTACTTGATTCCCTGTCTTTGTACTAATCCCATAATTTTGAAAATGCAAATGTACAAGCTTGTTCAGGATTTTCTGGCAATCGGTAAAGACATGCCCATTATTACCATTGGCAGGGAATCCTGAACAAGTGCTCAACTGAAAAACAGAGAAAACAAGCCTTATTAACTGAGCAAGAGTGTACCCGGTACATTCAGACGATCCGGATGCACTCGTCAGCGTGCATCAAAAGCCAGCAATTCCACCCGTCCGATTTTTTTCTCCCGGAGTGCCGCAGGCAACTGGTCATAATGCACGGTTATGCCCAAATCGCGCTTTTCCTCTCCAGCCATCGGGCCAGTTTTATCTATGACAATCAGCGATTTATATCGAGGATCATCGGGATCAAGCAGAGTACTGAACCACAGTTTGTTGTCGGTTCCGTACAGCAGCAGTTCCAGTTTCGGATGCTTTGCCGGAATTGGCAGCGGATTGTTCAGCACGGCGCTGATCTGCCAGGCAGCCTCCACAGTGGTGGGCTTCCCGGGTGCTTCAGGTACCATCATACGAACACCGCCAACCTGCTCGGTGAGAAGAATAGCGCCGGATGCGACCCTCAGTGAGCCTTCCTCACGCACGGTGCACACTGCCGGTACGCCGGAAATAGCCGAAAGCGGCCAGCCCGCGAAAAATGTCGTTCGGCCCATGGGCGGCACTGCACCGGAAAATGTGGGTATTACCGCCGAACCGGCGCCCCCGACTGTCAGCGCCTTACCCTGTTCATCGGTGACAGCTACATTCAGCCATATCTGTTCCCATACCCCCGATTCATTCACGCAAACGCCCGTCACAAAAAACTGGCCCTGCTCTGTCCAGTAATTCAGATCGTCTATTCTGACACGTGAAGGCGCAATACCCGCCGGCAACAGCCCGGCATTCAGGGGTTTTTCAACTTTTTTATCGGCCGACTGGCAGCCTGCAAGGAGGAAGAGACCAACGATGGTCAGGATGTGTCGCATCAGTATAATTTTGGGGCAAATTTCAGATAAAATAGCCATACTGCAATTATTACAGGCAATTTGAAGCATTGAAATACTATATAAGTACCCATTCATCTGAAACACTCGCTACCTTTGCACGCAAATAAGCGCGCGCCGCGCGTACACGATCTTTTTTCATGGAAGCAACCTTATCTACCGCCCAGAAACTGGGACTCACTCCCGACGAATTCGGAAAAATTTGTGAAATACTCGGCCGTACACCCAATTTCACCGAACTAAGCGTGTATTCTGTCATGTGGAGCGAGCACTGCTCCTACAAAAACAGTATCCTTCAGCTGAAAACGCTGCCCCGCTCGGGCAAACGCCTGCTCGTGGGTGCCGGCGAGGAAAACGCAGGACTGGTGGATATCGGCGACGGACTGGGCTGTGCATTCAAGATTGAAAGTCACAACCACCCCTCGGCGATTGAACCGTATCAGGGTGCCGCAACCGGAGTGGGTGGTATCCACCGCGACATATTCACCATGGGCGCCCGCCCGATTGCAGCGCTCAACTCGCTGCGTTTCGGTAACCTCGACAATCCGAGAATGAGGAGTCTGGTGGCTGGCGTGGTGAAGGGTATCGGCGATTACGGCAACAGTTTCGGTGTGCCCACTGTGGGCGGAGAGGTTTACTTCATGCCATGCTATAACCATGATATTCTGGTAAACGCCATGTCGGCTGGTATCGTTGAAGCCGGCAAAACGGTGAGCGCTACTGCCGGCGGCCCCGGGAACCCGGTGTTCATCGTGGGCTCTGCAACCGGAAAGGATGGTATTCACGGCGCTACTTTCGCCTCTGCCGACCTGTCGGAGGATTCTCATCAGGATTTGCCCGCTGTTCAGGTGGGCGACCCGTTCCAGGAAAAACTGCTCCTTGAAGCCACACTCGAGGCCATCGCCACCGGTGCCATTATCGGGATGCAGGACATGGGTGCAGCCGGCATCACGTGTTCCACCTCCGAAATGTCGGCAAAAGCCGGCTGCGGTATGGAAATTGACCTGTCAAAAGTGCCCGTGCGCCAGTCTAATATGAAAGACTGGGAAATTCTGCTCTCGGAAAGTCAGGAACGAATGCTTATTGTGGTCAAACCCGGCCGCGAGGCTGAAATCAGAGCTGTTTTCGACAAGTGGGATCTGCCCTGTGAACATATCGGAACCACCATTGCTGAAGACAGGCTGCGTTACTAC
>JBEGNB010000385.1:0-26031 GCA_041182785.1 Bacteroidota bacterium | reverse complement strand
CTGTTGAAATTTACCTTCAGTGCTCCGCTTTTTCCTTTTTTGGTAGTTACGAGGATGACACCGCTGGCTGCTTTGGTACCATAGATGGCAGCGGAGGCAGCATCCTTGAGAATTTCTATTGATTCGATATCAGCCTGATTGAGAAAATCAATGCCGTTCTCGTTGATGGGTACACCATCTACCACATACAATGGAACACTGTTATTGATAGACGTGATACCGCGAATAATAACAGATGAAGCAGCTCCCGGCTGACCGCTGCCGGAGGCAACTACCACACCGGACGTGCGTCCTTTGAGGGCATCTTCCAGGCGGGTGATGGGGGCATTCTTGAGATCGCCGGACTGAATAGATGAAATGGCGCCGGTAACAACACTTTTTTTCTGGACACCATATCCAACAACCACCAGATCATTCAGGTTCGTGGAAATTTCCAGCAGAGTTACATTGATAACCTGCCGGCCGTCAATGGGAATTTCCTGCGTGGCAAATCCTGTGTAATTGAAGACAGCTATGCCCTCCTTTGAGGCAAGCTTGAAGTTGCCATCGAGGTCGGTAACAGCCCCTGCGGAGGTGCCCTTTACATAGACCGACACACCTGGCAGTGGTTGACCGGATGCATCTGTAACCTTACCGGAAACCTGTGCGCCAACGCCCAGTGCGGCAAAGAGCAGAAGCGTTAAAATAAGAAGACGTTTCATGTATAATTGTTTGATCAGAATGGAATTGGATTGGAAATGCCCGGGGCATAAAAACGGGGCAGGCGGAAACCGCCCGCCCCTTAATCACTAAAAACACTTTCTGTATTTTTTCAGTGTAAAAGGCGAATTAACGCACCAATACCACTGTCCAGGCAGCAGAACCGTCTTTTGCCGCGGAAATGTCAACAGAGAGGGTAAGCGTCTCAACACCGCCGGCATTGAGGTAGCTGATTACCTCATAGCGGTTTGTTGGAGAGCCTCCGTTCGGCGGATTCGCGCTGTTGGAGTTTTCACCACCGTAGTATCCTTTGTAGAATCCTACGAATGCAGCTCCTGCTGCACCGTTGGTCAGTGTGATAATCGGACGGCCGCCACCTGCACCAGGAGTGAATGTCCAGCTGTGAACGCCGGAACCGAATGCAGCACCGTTACCGCTGGCTGCGATCTGGGCGTCAGTCCAGCAACCGTTCGGAGAGCCCATGTAACCATCGTTACGGGCATAGCCGTTGGTCTTGTACTCATAAACACCGCCTGCACCGAAGATGAACTCGTCATCAGTCATGCAAGACCAGTCTTCAGCACCGGTAGAGCTTCCGTCGAGGAAGTTGGCCGGAACAACATACCAGGCATTGCTACCCAGAGCAGGGCCAACATATATGGAGTTGTTTGCATTGCGCACGCGCCATGCACCACCAATGATATCACTGGCAGAAACTGTACCGGAAGTAACCGTGAACTCCTGCTCAAATGAAGCAGAGCCCGCATTATTGGTAGCAGTCAGCTTCACTTTGTAAACACCTGCAGCAGCGTATGTGTGAGTGGGGCTTGCTTCAGTGGAAGTCGCACCGTCACCAAACTCCCAGTTGTAAGAGTTGGCGTACTTGGACGTGTTGGTGAATCCGATAGTCAGACCAGCCACATTTGACTCGAACGCCGGTACCGGCTTTGGATCCGGGATAGCCGGCTCGTCAGCAGGGTTGTCGTAGTGTACCAGTGTGATCTTCCAGTATGCATCATCGGAAGGATTGGTAGCGGCAAATTTGAAATCAGACTCGAGAATAAGCGTGTCAACAGGGCCGTCAGTCAGCTTGATGATATCGAGTTTGACGGAACTTTGCGGAACTTTTACTTCGGAATCAGTGGCAATCTTCACCAGACCGATGAAAGCACCAAGTCCTACCACCTCCAGAGTGGGTTTGTTGCCATTGGTGAGTACGAAAGAGTGTGTGGCATCACCGAAAGCAGAAAGGTCTTCGCCGTTTGGACCTTTCATGTTGGCAGGAAGGGTGTATTGGCATACGTTGGCAGGTTCAAACACTCCACCCTCAGCCCAGAAGTCTCCGTTTGAGTTGTACGTGTACTTGCCATCACGAGAGAACGTATATTCATCGTTCATGAGGCACGGACGAAGAGCGATCTCGTCGTTGTCGCGACCCATAGCCCACCAAACCTGATCTTTGGCAATCGGACCAACCTCCAGTGGCCAGGAGCCGGGAGCAGTTACACGCAGGAGCTTCCACGTCTTGGAAACGTCGCCTACCAGTTTGGTCAGTTCTGCATCCGGATCGGAAATACCCACTGCCTGTGTGGAAACATCGGTATCGCCCTCATCGTTGGTAGCAGTAAGAGTTACTGTGTAGTTACCTACGGCTGCATAGGAGTGAACCGGGTTAAGTTCGGAAGACGTAGAGCCATCGCCGAAGTCCCAGGAAACGCTGGAGTAGTTCTGGGAAGCATTGGTGAACGTCACCTTTTTGAAATCAACGGCATCAACCGTGAAGGTGAAGCCCGAAATTACCTCCGGGGTCTTCTTCTTGCAACCGGCCACCCAGATTAATCCGAGCATCAGCAACGGCAGCGTTTTGAAAAGTGCTTTTTTCATAGTTTGAAAGTGTAACCCCCGTTTAATGGGAGTTGGGTAAAAGGTTAATAATGATTCTGAATTATAGATTCAGAAGACAAAGGTGGTGAAACGGTTTCATGCTTTACTAAAAAGAAATACATTTTATCTACGACAAAAGAAAATTTCAACTACGTCAGTAGTACTACACAGTTTTCACAAGTTGTTCATTTTGTTAATAATTTGACTACTTTTGCATGATTCTCATTTCACATGACCCGATACACAATACCCGTACTTTCTCTCCTCCTCCCCGTACTGCTGCTGCATCCGCAATTCGCAGCTGCCCAGGGGGTAAATCTGGGAGTACCGCCGGTAATGAATTTTTCCCGGCAGGTTTTCAGGGCTGGCACGCAAATGTGGGATATCGCCCAGGGAACCAATGGCGTGGTGTGGTTCGCCAATAATGACGGCCTGCTGGAATTCGACGGCGCTCGCTGGAGGCTCTACAAGATAGCCAATGGTACTATCGTTCGCTCCGTCAGGGCAGGTACTGACGGAAATATTTACGTGGGCGGACAAGGTGACTTCGGATTCTTCGCTCCCGGCAAATCGGGACAACTCGAGTATCACTCTCTGACTGACAGGCTGGATGACAGCAACAAAAACTTCACTGATGTATGGGATATTGAAGTGATAAATAACTCAGTCTTTTTCCGTACCGATGAACAGGTATTCGAATGGAATGACAACCGGCTCACACCGCTCATTCCTGACAAAAAAACACTGCTGTTCATGGGAAAATGGAACAGTAAACTTCTCCTGCAAGATGCCTCCTGCACGCTTTTCACAGTCGAAAACGGCGTACAGTCGCAAATAGCCTCCGGAAAGGAAATCGGCGGACAAATATCGGCAGCGCTCACACTCGACACAGGCCAGCTCCTTGTAACAACTATCAAAAACGGAATTTATTCCCTCTCATCCGGCCTGGTTCAGCCCTGGAACACTTCAAATGATGCGTTTCTGCGCAATAACAGGATTTTTTGCGCAACCTTGCTCCCCGACAATAACATAGCCCTCGGAACTTCCTTCAACGGCCTTGTCACGCTGGATAAACAGCGCAGGATATTCCATCACATCAATAAAAAGAACGGTCTCGGAAATAATACGGTACTAAGTCTGTTTGCCACGCCGGCAGGCAGTATCTGGCTCGGCCTCGATAACGGCGCAGCTTTCGCCGATCTTAACTCGGCTTTTTCTGCCGTATTCCCGGACGGCGAACTGCAGGGTACCGGATACACAGCAGAAGTTTTTAACGGAAATATCTATTTCGGCACCAATACCGGATTGTTTGCCACAAACTGGAAGCCATACTACCAGCCGGAAGAAAAAATGGCATTCAAAAGGGTAAGTGGCGCCGACGGGCAGGTATGGAATCTGAACCTGCTCGATAATCAGTTGCTGATGGGTCACCACGAAGGGGCCTTTGACGTAACGGGACTGAGTGCCAACAGTCTGTCCTCAACGCGCGGGATATGGCGTTTTATCTCGCTTTCGCCCGACCTGGCACTCGCCGGACACTACAACGGACTCGCCATTTTCAAAAAAAACGGGAATCGCTGGTCTTTCGATAAAGTACTAAAGGGGTTTTCCGAAAGCAGCCGTATGCTCGCCAGAGATACCGACGGTACAATATGGATGGCTCACCCATACAGAGGCATATACCGCCTTTCTGTTGATCCGGTACAGGGAACCTGCAATGCCGAACACTTCGGACAAAAACAGGGACTCCCATCGGATCTCGGAAATCATCTGTTCAAACTCGGCGAAAAAGTACTCTTTACCGGAACCAAAGGCGTTTTCGAATTTGATGCCAACCGGCAAAGGTTTGTCTCAAATGAAAAATTCAGTCAACTTTTCGGCTACGACACTCGCGTCAAATACCTGAATCAGGATAAAAACGGAAATATCTGGTACGTAACAGAGAAGGAAACCGGCGTGCTGCTCATCCAGTCAGATGCACTGGAAAAGAAAATACGCCGGGTTCCGATACCCGAACTGCATCAGAAACTGACAGAAGGGTTCCAGTTCGTTCTGCCAGTTGACTCCAGCAATGTTTTCGTCGCCACCAGTCAGGGATTCATTCACTTCAACCCGGATACCTACTGGTCAAAAGACACACTTCTCCGACTCATACTCAATGAGGTCAGACTGAAAGTGCCTAATGACAGCATTCTCTTCGGAGGATACGGCAGCGGATTTAACCAACCGGAGCTGTCCTGCACCCGAAACTCTCTCAGCTTTTCCTTTTCTGCTCCCGATTATCCCGGTGGGGAGTTCGTAACCTATGCATACTATCTGGAAGGTATCGAAAAATCCTGGTCCGACTGGATGAATAAAACAGACGCTACGTTCAGTCATCTGAGACCGGGCGACTATACCTTTCATGTAAAAGCCCGCAACCAGTACGGAGTCGAAAGTACGCCTGTCTCGTTTTCATTCACCATTCTGCCCCCATGGTATGCCAGCAGCCTCGCATACGCCTTTTACTTCATGATTCTGATGGGTATCATGGCCGGTATAGTTTACAGGCAACAAAGAAAATTCGAGGAGGAAAAGCTGAATCTGGAAAACCAGCACAGACTCGAATCGGAACAAAATGAGCTGCGCGTACGCCGCTCGGAAGAGGCCGTCCAGCAACTGCAAAACGAAAAACTCGAGGCGGAGGTTCACCACAAAACGCAGGAACTGGCTTCCGTAACCATGCACCTGGTCCAAAAAAATACCATCCTCATCAATATTCAGGAAGCATTGCGCAGACTCAAAAACAGGGCCAATGCTCCGGAACTCGACAAGGAAATCGGACGTATCATCCGCATGATGGAACACGACTCCAGGGTGGATGAAGACTGGGAACACTTCTCTCAAAACTTCGACAGGGTACACAGCGATTTCCTCAAGCGACTGGCCGAAAAACACGACCACCTGAGCCCGAACGACTACCGGCTCTGCGCATATCTCCGTATGAATCTCTCCACCAAGGAAATTGCATCCCTGATGAATATTTCTGTCAGAGGTGTAGAGGCAAGCAGGTATCGCCTCCGAAAACGCCTGAACCTGGAAACAGATACCAATCTGACAGACTATCTGATGCGCTTCTGACCTGTACTGGCAGTACTCAAAATACAATTATGCAGATGTCCGCCAATTCAATAATTTTGGGCGTACAAATCCATAACGCATGACTACTGCCACAGAACTGATTCGCAAACGACGCGCCATTTTTCCGAAAACCTACATCCCGGGAAAGCCAATAGACGCCTCTTTTATTCAGGAATTACTTGAAAACGCCAATCACGCACCCACGCACAAGCGCACGGAACCCTGGCGCTTCCAGGTGTTTCACTCCGAAGAAAGCCGCCAGGCTCTGGGAAATATGCTGGCCGGGTTCTTCAAAAAAAACACCCCGCCCGAACTTTTCTCCGAAGAAAAAATGCTGAAAGCAGGGGAGAACCCCCTGAAGGCCGGTGCCGTCATCGCCATCATCATGCAGCGCGATCCTGCTGAAGGCGTACCGGAATGGGAGGAAATCGCCGCCGTAGCCATGGCCGTACAAAATATGTGGCTCACCTGTGCCGGGAAAGGCATTGGCGCCTACTGGAGTACACCAAAAGCTGCACTGGAAGCCGGCGATTTTTTCGAACTGCAGCCCGGACAGCGATGCCTCGGTCTGTTCTACATGGGCTGGCATGAAGCGCCTGAACTGCCCGCCAAAAGAGGGCCTGTTGAGGATAAAACTGTCTGGAAATGAGCACACGCCAGATTCTCGAAACGGAGCAGAAAGCCCTCGAAATCAATCTCGATGAGCACATATACGGCGCTTTCGCTGAAATTGGCGCCGGACAGGAAGTAGCCAGATACTTCTTTCAGGTAGGAGCAGCGGCAGGTACAATCGCCAAGAGTATGAGCGCTTATGACAAAACGGTCAGCGACGAAATCTATGGCGATGAAGAAAAAGGCAAGGGCCGCTATGTTTGTGAGTCACGCCTGTACCGCATGCTCGATCACGAGTATGCTCTCATGGAAAACCGGCTTCGAAGCGAACGACCCGATCAGAAGTTTTTCGCTTTCGCAGATACGGTAGCCGCTATCAACTACCAGAAAACAATCAAGGGCGACGGCTGGCTGGGATTGCGATTCCAGCTCGACCCCAAAAAGGCTCCCAACGATGTGGTACTGCATGTCCGCCTTCTCGATAACGATAATCGCCTGCAACAACAGGCCATCGGTATCCTGGGCGTGAACCTGCTCTACGCCTGCTTCCGATATGCCAGCGACCCCGAAACGCTGCTCCGCGCACTTATGGACAAGCTGCGCGACCGGGTGCAAATTGATATGGTACGGCTCGAAGGACCCGATTTTGACCACCTGGACAACAGGCTGGTTTGCCTCTGGACGGTAGAATACGGACTCTCCAATATCGCTATTTTCAGCCCGGATGGCCGACCCGTTCACGCCGGCGAATTCCTGTACAAAAAATCGGTGCTGATCGCCAGAGGCAGTTACCGCCCTCCAACACTCGTCCAGCAGGACATGATCCGGTGTGCCCATAATCAGTTTACCCGCGACGCCGATAACCCGTCAGACCAGGTCTTTTTCCTCTCCGAAATTGCCCTCGACAACCTGAGCGAAAACGGAATGCCCGATGAACAGGACTTCCTCGACCGGGCAGATCTGCTGTGCGCCCTCGGCCAGACGGTCATCGTATCCAATTTCAAACAACAGAAAGACCTGATTGCCTATTTCTCCGACTACAAGGTGCACCGGATCGGCGTAGCACTCGGCATCCGGAAACTGCAACAACTGGTTACCGATACCTGCCGGCAAAATCCCGGTAATCTGCTCGAGGCTTTCGGAGAGGTTTTTCTCCGGAATGTGCGTTTCTATATCTACCCCGCTCTGCCAACCGACGATGAACAGGCCGGCGAAAGCGGATACCTGAACGCCTCCAGCCTGAATACGCCCCCGAGTATTCATTTCCTCTACCAATACCTGCTCGATAACGGAAATATCCGCGATATCGAAGGATTCAACCCGGATGTGTTGCACATTCGTCACAAGGAGGTACTGTCCATGATTCAGAACGGCCAACAGGGCTGGGAAAGCCAGGTTCCGCCAGAAGTGGCATCACTAATCAGGGAGAAAGGGTTCTTCCGTTCATGACTTTTTGTACCTTGCCTCGTTAATCAGCACAAATTATGTTTGAACGCCGTACCAGACAGGCCTTCCCTGTAAGAAATATTATCCTGCTCGCTGTGGCAGCAGGTGCTCTCCTGCTCTTTATGCTCAGAAAAACAGAGCGTATGCCCGCGCAGGAAATCAGGGTGGTTAATCCCGAACAGGAAGAAAAAAGGGACTCCGGACTGTTCCCTTTTGAAGAATACTATGCCGTCAGACAGTATCCCGACTACGAACCTGCTGTCAGTGCCTATGAAGCCGCTATGTATGAAGCAAGGCTTTCCGCCGCCGCTGCCCGCCCAAGAGGTGGCCTGGAGGGAATTACTGCCCCCTGGACAGTACAGGGGCCCGGCAATATCGGGGCCCGTATCAATACTATAGCAGTGGACCCCTCCGACAAAAACACGATCTATATCGGATACTCCGGCGGAGGCGCCTGGAAAACAACCGACGGAGGAGTAACCTGGAAGCCCGTTTTCGACCAGAACGGATTTCTCGCTATAGGCCATATCTATGTTGACCCGCTCAATCCGTCCCACGTCTATATAGGAACGGGAGACCCCAACATCAGCGCTTATCCGTTCATCGGCAATGGCGTGTGGAAAAGTACAGACAAAGGAGAATCCTGGTCGCTGCTCGGCCTGACCAACCAGCGAATCGTATCCAAAATCATAGCTAACCCCGGTGGCTCACAAAAGCTGTATGCCGCCACCATGGGTATTCCATTCGAGCGCAATAACCAGCGCGGACTGTATCAGTCGGCCAATGACGGCGCAGACTGGCAACAATCGCTGTTCGTATCCAATCAGACAGGTATCATTGATATGGCTGTTTCTCCAGCCAATCCCGGTGTTATCTACGCCGCTTCCTGGGACCGGATTCGCAGCAACCGGGAAAGTCTCGTGTTCGGAGAGAACGCCAGGATCTGGAAAACCACCAACGGCGGACAAACGTGGACTCCACTATCCGGCGGATTGCCCAACGGCCCGCAATGCCGTATTGGTCTGGCTATTGACCCCTCCAACGACCAGCACATACTCGCTTCCTATTGCGGTACCAACCTGGATTTTCTCGGACTCTACGAATCGTTCAACGGCGGACAAACATGGCAGTTCAATCCGTGCAATGGCCTCGACTTTGGTTTTCAGGGCGGATTCGCATGGTACTTCGGTAAAGTCAGAATCAATCCCTACAACCCGTCTGATATCTGGCTGCTCGGTGTGACCTCCTACCGATCACTCGACGGCGGACAAAACTGGTATCAGGCGGCCGGCTGGGCACAGGATATTCATGCAGACCACCACGACCTCGTGTTCCTGAGCGAAAATGATATGCTGCTCGGTACCGATGGCGGCCTCTACCGCAGCACCGATGGCGGCTCCAACTGGTTCAGAGCCGAAAATATTCCAACCACGCAGTTCTATCGGGTAGCTCATAATCCGCACGTACCCGACTGGTACTACGGAGGTGCACAGGATAACGGAACGCTTGGCGGTAATGCCAGCCAGATCAACAACTGGAACAGGTTGTTCGGTGGCGATGGTTTTCAGGCCGTCTTCCACCCGACAAACCCCAATATTTACTACTTCGAATACCAGAACGGCGCTATCAACGGCACGACCGATGGCAACTTTTTCGACGGCGCCACACAGGGCATTGAGGGCTCTGACCGAAGGCACTGGGATATGCAGTATATCATGAGCCGCCATAACCCCGACATCATGTACACGGGCACCTACCGGCTCTACAAGGGCTATGGACACCTGCCCAACTGGTCACCCATCACGGAAGACCTCACCGACGGGAATATCTATGGCGCACGGTTCCATACCATCAGTACCCTTGATGAAAGCCCGATAGACCCCAACCAGGTTATCGTGGGCACTACCGACGGAAATGTGTGGGTGGTAAACCCGGATGCGGGAACCAGAACCAATGTTAGTGCCGGACTGCCCGACAGGTATGTATCTTCCGTAAAGGCATCCACCAGCGATCCCAACCGGATTTTCATCACCCAGACGGGTTACCGCGATAATGACTTCACACCTCATATATTCCGGTCCGACAATCTGGGGGCAACCTGGACGCCGATCGGCGGCAACCTGCCACCGCTCGCAATCAATGACATGCACATCCTCCCGGGCCATCAGGATTCGGTTATTTTTGCTGCCACTGACGGCGGTGTATATATCACGCAAAATGGCGGTCAGCAATGGGAGCGCCTCGGATCCGGAATGCCTTTCGTGCCAGTATATGATCTGGATATGAACCTCTCCCGCAGAACGCTGATCGCTGGTACGCATGCACGCAGTATCATGACTTATCCGCTCGACTCACTGCGCATCGGAGAAAACTCTTCTACATTCAGTCCGGGCGGCATCGCACCTCCTTCTTTGTCCGTTACCCCAAGTCCGGCAACGGGAAATACCACCCTCACGCTGAGCAACCTGCTATCCAAACAGGAGGCAGCTGTTTATATCGCCGATATGTCCGGCGATGTCGTGTGGCGCGAGTTGCTCTCCGGCTACGGTGACCACCGTAGAAATATTGATGTAAGCCAGTTGGCGCCCGGTATTTATGTAGCCTGCGCCAGAATCAACGGAAAAGCGCTGATTGTCCGAAAGTTCGTGGTAACCCGATAAAACCGATATGGATAAATTACTGGAAAATACAAGAGCAGTTGTCAGCCAGACAGCGGCGTTCATTCGTGCGGAAACCGGCAAAGTCGGCTCCGGACAAATAGAAGAGAAATTTTTGAACGGGCTGGTCAGCTATGTTGACCGCACTGCAGAGGAAATACTGGTAGAGCAACTCTCAAAGCTGCTGCCCGAGTCGTCGTTCATCACCGAAGAGGAGACGGTTGCTCAGTCCTCCGGCAGCGGACTGAAGTGGATTATTGATCCGCTGGACGGAACTACCAATTTCCTGTACGGAGTGCCGCACTTTTCAGTCAGCGTGGCGTTACAGTCCGACAAAGAACTAATACTCGGTATCGTCCACCATGTACCTGCCGACGAACAGTTTTA
The DNA here is from genome assembly GCA_041182785.1 of Bacteroidota bacterium. Classification (GTDB taxonomy): domain Bacteria; phylum Bacteroidota; class Bacteroidia; order Chitinophagales; family Saprospiraceae; genus M3007. The sequence goes on along the minus strand of JBEGNB010000385.1, from coordinate 15,226 downwards.
TGCCCTGAAAGGCGGGGGAGCCTGGTGTAATGGCGAGCGGATTCACACGAGCGCACGCGCACAGATGCGTCAGGCACTCATGAGTACCGGTTTCCCGTATCACAACTTCAGCCGTGCTGAAGGCTGGTTCGGTGCCCTCCGACAGTTTATGGAACAGGGCAGGGGTGCCCGGCGGTATGGCTCGGCCGCGCTCGATCTGGCGTGGGTGGCCTGCGGCCGTTTTGATATATTTTTCGAATACGGACTGAACAGCTGGGATGTGGCTGCCGGCGCCCTGCTGGTACAAGAAGCCGGAGGGAGAGCATGCGACTTCTCAGGTGACAACGATTTCATTGATAAAAAGGAAATACTGGCCACCAACAACGGGGTATTTGAAGATGCCCTGAAAATTATCCGGGACAACTTCAAGGACTGTTAACTGTGCTTACCCTCTCCGACCTGAATGAACATGTACGGCGGGTAGTGGCACTAAACTTCCCTCAACCCGTCTGGATAGCCGCCGAGATCGCTCAGCTGGGCGAATCCAGGGGTCATTTCTACCTCACGCTCGTCCAGAAAGAAGAAAATTCGCGCGATGTACGCGCACAGGCAGAAGCAGCCCTGTGGGCCGGTGAATTCAGAAATCTGTACAAAAAACTCGGTCAGACATTGCATCAGGTGCTCCGCGAAGGCCTGTCGGTGAAAATGCAGGTTCGACCCGAATTCCACGAGCGATACGGCTTCAAACTGCACATCGTGGATATTGACCCGGCCTATACGCTGGGGCAACTCGATCTGCAGCGCCGGCAAACCATCGAAATGCTGCGAAGAGAGGGCCTGTTCGATCTGAACAGGGAACTGCTTCTCCCGCCTGTCCTGCAACGCATTGCTCTCGTCAGTTCGGAAACAGCTGCCGGTCGTCAGGATTTTATGCGGCAACTCGAAGACAACAGGTTCGGGTACGCCTTTGAAGTAACCTCTTTTCACGCTGCTGTTCAGGGGTCTGCGGCAGGTCCCGAAGTAAGCCGGGCTCTTGAAATAATCAGCAGCAACTCCGACCGTTTCGACTGTGCCGTGATCGTACGGGGTGGTGGCTCGAGAATGGACCTCTCCGCCTTCGACGAACCGGAATTGTGCAGCACAGCCGCCCGTACTCCCGTACCGGTGCTGGCCGGCATCGGGCATGATGTGGATGAAACAGTACTTGATCTGGTAGCGCATCACTCGCTGAAAACACCCACTGCCGTAGCCGAATTCATCGTGCAACACAATATGCTCTTTGAAACAGGCATCATCGAACTCACTGAATCCGTCAGGCAACTCACCTCGGCTAAAATCAGGGAAGAACATCTATTGCTGGAGCAAGTACTCTCGGCAGCCCGCTGGAGCGCCCGGCAGCTGTCGCGAAACGCAATGGCCCGACTGGATCTCAGCGAAAGCACAATACCGGTTCTGGCAGGGTATTTCCTGAAAAAACAACGGCTCGCCCTCGATCAGGCAGATCACTACTGCCAGACACTGAACCCGGACAACATGCTGCGCCGGGGATTCAGTATTACCACATCGAACGGAAACATCGTTACCGATCCGGCCATGCTAAGCCCGGGCGACCAACTGGAAACACGCGTAAAAAGTGGCGTAATACGCTCAAGGGTGGAATAATGCCTCCCCAAAAGTAAGCAGGTTATTATCCGGATCCAGCAGGGAAAACTCGCGCTGTCCCCAGGGCTTCGACGCCAGATGACCATTCGGATGAATAGCTACTCCTTTTCCCAGTAAACACTCATAAAACAGATCTATACCCGAAGTGCGGATATAGACCTGACCGTAATTCTGTGCGGGATCGAGTTCTCTGAACTCGAAGAAGTGAATCTCTACCTGATCGAGAGCAACCATCAGATAACCATCGAAATCGTCGCTCCCGACAATATGGAAACCGAGCTGATTCAGGTAGTAGTTCCTGGTCGCCGGTTTGTTGCGCATGGGTAATTTGGGGTGAACAGCAGTAAGCATGGGCTTAGGGTGTGTCTGAAAAATACTGGCGAGGTCGAAAACAGCAGATTTTTAGTTCTGGACAAAGGTCCTTTTGAGAGTAATATCGGGTTATATTGCCCGAAAAAGACCTGCCGGACAGGTTCCAAAAGATGCGTTTTCGGGCCGGCACGTATTTTTCAGACGCACCCTAGTCCAGTGTTTCTGCCGACCCGAAATAATTGCCGGAATTTTCTTCTTTGGGATTGGGGCCATAAATATTGTCACCCGGCTCACTGTCAGTTACAAGTAACACCAGAAGCCAAATAGAGCCTACCATTGGAATGAACGCTACAAGATTCATCCAGCCACTTTTTCCTACATCATGCAGGCGCCTGACGGAAACAGCAATACTTGGAATCAAAGTTCCCACCCCGTAAAGAAGGAATAAAATAATACCTAAATTACCAATTAGCCCGGTACCTACTATTATCAATAATGCAAAAATCAGGTTAAACAACGTAAACATCCAGTACTCCTTCCGGCGCGCCCGTCCTTCAAAATCAGCATACTGTCTGAGTGCCTTAAGATACCATTCCATAATCGTTCGTTTTGTTTTAGGTGAAATCATGTTGAATCGGGCAAATTTAATCCTGAATTATTCCTGTACAAATTGTTCTTCAAAAAAAATTGACTCCACTACAAACAGGATGAATATTATGCCCACCAGAACGCCACTTTCAGCATAATTTTGCCCGCAGTAACTGATTTTTGTGCAAATAGAACGAACCCATACCTGTACTGGCCACCGTGCCTCCGTTTACGCGCTTGCACCCGGGCGCGACAACCGGCATTTCCTCAGTGCCGGGGGCGATGGCTGGGTCGTGGAGTGGAATCTCGACAACCCGGAAACAGGACTGCTGGTGGCCAGTACCGACTCAAATATTTTCTCGCTATGCCGTTTGCCCGACGCGCAGCTGGCCGCAGGCAATATGAATGGCGGATTGCACTGGATCAATCTCCGCGAGCCTGAAAAAGCCAGGCTGGTACAATCGCACAAAAAGGGAATATTCGATCTCAGAGTCATCGGTAACCGGCTGTTCAGCGCGGGGGGCGATGGCGTGCTCACGGTATGGAATATCGGATCGCAGTACCCGGAAATGAGCATACAATTGTCAGCCGCCGCTCTCCGGTGTATCGCATACACACCGGAAAGAGACGAGCTGGCTGTCGGAAGCAGCGATAACCGCATCATTTTCCTGAACACATCCTCTTTGGCAGTAACTGGTGAAATCCGCGATGCTCATACCAATTCTGTCTTCTCTCTGGCTTATGCACCCGACGGGAAAACACTGCTCAGCGGAAGCCGCGACGCGTTTTTGCGCATTCATTCGTTATCAGATGCAGGGAACTGGATGCGCGACCCACGCTCTCCCGACCTGGCTGCGCACCTGTTCACCATCAACCATATCGTTTTTTCACCGGACGCCTCTCTGTTCGCAACAGCCAGCCGCGACAAAACAATCAAACTGTGGGATTTTCAGACAGGGGAACTGCTCAAAGTAACAGATGTTATCCGGTATGGCGGCCATGTGAATTCGGTCAACAGACTGCTATGGACAGAAGACGCGCTGCTTTCGGCCAGCGACGACCGCACTGTCTCCATCTGGAAGGTTTACTGACGCGGAAATCGGAAGAAACAGTTTAATCATCACCAGTTCTTGAATAAGGGAATAATGAACAGTCCGTGGTACAAATTCATCAAAACACCGGGTGACCTGATGTTCTGGAGTGCCTGCCTGCTGCTCGGCAGCATGCCAACCTCTCCGTTTGTCTTGTCCGTTGGCATGTGGGGACTTGCCGCCGCCGCACTGTGGAACATCGCCGAAAATCTGCCTGATAAGCCCCGGTTTTCATCCGTATCAACCTGGGTACGGGCACTCGCCGTATCCTTCAGCAACTTGTACAGGCAAAAACCGCTGCTGCTTGTTTCCCTGCTCTTACTGGCCCCTGCACTGAGTTTGCTATGGAGCAACGACTGGGGCTACTGGCTCAGGGTCACCCGGGTACGCCTCCCGTTTCTGGTACTCCCGCTGACGTTCGCCAGTCTGCCCGAACTGCCCGAGCGCAGGTACAAGTTGGCGCTGTACATACTGGTATGGTTCATGGTGCTGTTGTGCATCGGAGCAGGAGTCAACTTTATGTTGCACTACGATGAAATTCTGACAGGACTGGGACGCGGACAGCCAGTACCCGTACCCCGGCAGCATGTCAGGTTCAGCCTGATTCTCGCCACGACCATCATGGCAGGAGGTTGGCTTTGGAAAGACCGGTTCACCGTGAAATATCAATGGGAAAGAGGTCTGCTGGGCGGTGCTGTCATTTTCCTGTTTTTGTTTATACATGTGTTGTCTGTACGGGGCGGACTGGCTGTTCTGTACGCTGCGCTCTTCTTCACGGTGACATGGTATATTGTCCGAACCCGTCGCTGGGCAGCAGGAATAGCTGCTGCGGCTCTGATGACAGGAGGATTGTGGATGGCCGTGGAAAATATACCCAGCCTTCGCATGCGTGTAGCGTACATGCGCTACGACTGGCTCCAGTATCAGTCTGACAACGGTGCGTCTTACTCCGATTCAGGGCGGTGGGTTTCGCTCAAAACCGGATGGAAAATATGGCAGGAGCATCCGGTACTGGGTACAGGAGCAGGCGATCTGCAACAGGAGGTCAGACGGGTTACAACAGAATTGTATCCCGATTACGCCACCACCCCGCTTCTGCCACACAACCAATGGATACATATCCTTGCCAGCACAGGAATTCTCGGACTATTGCTGAGTATCCCCGGTTTTTTCGCGCTGTTTGCGCGAAAAGAGAACAGATCAAACTACCTGCTCCTCACATTCTACACAATGGCGTTCCTCACCTTCCTGATAGAATGCACCATAGAAAATGCTATCGGAGTAGCCTGGTTTCTGTTTTTCCCGCTCTGGTTTTCGGGTATCCGGACAAAAGAAAAGCGCTGAAGCACGGTTTCCCATACTTCAGCGCCTGTTTTGTTCAGACCTTAACCAAGATAAAATAGCGACAGGAGTCGATACTTTAATATACCGGTTTTATCGCTGAACTACCAATTTGCGTGTTTTGACAGTCTCTCCGGTGCGTACCTGTACAAAGTAAACGCCGTTTGGCAGACTGTTGACGTCAAAGTTCATCTGATTGTCGCCCTTGCTCATGCGGGCATTCTGCTGCAGAGCAATCTTGCCGGCGGGATCCATGACAGACACCTGAACATCCGCTTCATTTTCCATGGGCACTTCCACTGTTACCAGACTGAATGCCGGGTTCGGGAAAATACCGAATCCTGCATTTTCAAACACTACCGGCAACTCCAGTATTTCCTCCGGGCCATCCGTTGTACCATCGGTACGATAGGGAGAGGCACTGCGGCGCACAATAAATGTATAACACTGCGATCCGCTGAAGGCACCGTTGTAACCGTAAATTTGAGCAAAATAAGCCGTTGAAACAGGGCCGTTGTTGTAAACGATAATTTCGTCAACTGTCCCAGTATTTTCAGAAACAGCCAGTAGGGTATTGTTCCTGTATAATTTCAGGTCGTAGTCGAAGGGTAGTGTGGTCAGTTCCAGCTTGAAATGTTTCTGTGTAGTGGTATTCCCGAACTTGTACCAGTCCACATCCGTTGCCGTTTTAATCTGTGCCGTGAAGGATGTATTCAGCGGGATGGATTTGGCTGTATTACGGGTATTATTTGGCTCATACTGATCAGTGCAACCGCCGCCGCCGCCACCGGAAGTAGTGGTGAACGATACAGGAGCAGAGTAGGTGCTGGTACTGCTTCCGCAAACCGCCTGCACCTGGAAGTTGTACGTTGTTCCGGCTGCAAGACCAGCAAGGTTATACGTATTGGCGGTCAGGCCGGAAACCGTCGTCCAGGTAGAAGATGTGCTCACTTTCCACTGGAGATTGTAGGAGGTAGCTCCGCTCACGCCTCCCCAGTTCAGCGTGGCACTGGTCTGGGTGACGTTGGTAGCGGCCAGACTGCCCGGTGTTCCACATCCTGACGGTGTTTGACAACCGATAGAGGTTGTCAGCGGGAAACGGAAACCACCGGAAGCAAACAGCGCCTGCATACGGTTTTTCTGTCCGGTAGTGAATACATTCATACAACCATCATCGGTATAGTCCATATAATTCATGAACATATCTCCGTTGGGGCCATTGGTGCAACTGATGACCGGGAAAACAGGGCAACCGTAGTTTTCATCGGCCTGATTGGGTGTATCACCAACCTGGTCGGTACCCGAGCAGGAGGTGCCATCATCGCCCCAGATATGGTAGCAATTGAGCCAGTGACCCACCTCGTGGGTGGCAGTGCGACCGAGATTGAAAGGAGCCTGAGCAGTTCCGTTCGTTCCGAATGCCTGAAAGTCAATCACAACACCATCTGTGTTGGCCGGACCTCCGGGGAATTGAGCATAACCGAGCAGTCCGCTGCTCAGATTGCACACCCAGATATTCAGATAGCGGTCGCGGTTCCAGATATTGGAGCCGCCGGTACTGCTGAACTTGACATTGTCGTTGGTTGAAAAACCGTTTACGGTTGTCTGTACACGCACGATACCATTCGTCGGATTACCCGACGGATCCTGCTGTGCCATACAGAAGTTTACCTCACAGTCGGCAGCAATACTCTGCCAAACCGAAGGTGTGTTGCCGGCATCAGCATTGAGACGACGAAAATCGGCGTTGAGCACATCAATCTGGGAGGCGATTTGTGCATCACCGACATTCTGTGTGGAGTTGTAATAAACGACGTGAACAACGACAGGGATAGTGACGACGAGACGATCCTGCGCGCCACCCCGTTCAATGAACTGTTCGGTGTGCTGCATGATACGCTCCACTTCCTGACGCATGGAGGGGTTATCGCGCAGTTGCTGCTGGAGAACTTCCTCTGCAGCACAGGAGCGGTGCTGCGCAGAAACGAATCCAATCAGTGAAAACAAAAGCGAGACGGAAAGCAAAAGTTTTTTCATAATGATTATTTTGAATGAAACACTTGGTGTGATGTTGTTTGGGACTTTGTCACGGTACAAAAGTAACGGAATTTTTTCCATAAAATGTTGGCACACGCAAAATTTATTTTGCATGTTTGTCACCTGATGACTTTCCAGTAGCCGGTTTTGTCGCTGCCCTCCCGTTTGATGACCTCCTTGTCTCTCAATTCTTTCAGCTTTCGTTTGGCGGTACTCAGACTTATATGAAGCCGGCTGCTGATTTCGGTAGCAGTTATTGTTCTGTCCTGTACTATCAAGCTCGGAACTGTATTGTATGCTCGCGGGTGAAACCGCTTCAAACAAAGGTAAGGGATAATATGGATCAACACAAGGGGCAAAAGCGTATCATGTCCCCATTTACCTGTCACTGCAGATTTTTTCAAAGCATATACTGCCTGCAGCGTTTTCATACTGACCATAATTGGGTATTGAAACGTATCCGCTTTTCGTGTACAGGCCAACGGCTGAAGACATGGTAAGGCCCGTCTCCAGGACACATCTTTGATATCCCAGTTCCACAGCCCACGTTTCCAGTGCGTTCAGAACCTCACCGGCAATACCCCTGCGGCGCATCACCGGAGACACATACATCCGTTTTATCTCTACCGTCGTACTGTCATATTCTTTTATGGCACCACAACCTGCCGCCCGGCCATTATGAAAAGCTACCACTACATTTTTTATCAGATCAATCTTGTTGAACTGCTTATAGAAGTCGTTAGTGTTTCCGTTTATCGCTGCCAGCTCCCGGTCGAGCTCGGTAACCAGACTCCGAAAATCGCTGTTTTCGGAGTCTGTTCTGAGAAGTGTTGTCATTATTATTTGCCTGATGTGTCAGCATTATCTGTCATGGTGATTTTCAGAGAGTGAACGGTGTTTTTTCGATAACCATGTACGTGGAACGGGTCTGCCTCCGCCCATCTGACAGCTTCTTCCCTGGATGCTGCCCTCAGGATGATAATCCCCGTAGTATGGCCAACAGGATTTATCGTGTGAGTTAAAAGTGCTCTGACCACATACTGGAATGTATTCACAATTGTCTGTATTGACGCGCCCGGGTAGAATGAAGATGGCATAAGCCGGAGTATCAAAACTGTTTTATCAGGCTCAGGTATTCCACGCTCTTCTTCAGCTTGTACAGTGGAAGCGATTCCATCAGTTTTTTTACTTTTTCTTCATCTGCCTCCCTGAAAATCAGCACGGCACCATTTCTGGTTGGTCTCAGAAAGAGATGCTCCAGAATACCCTCCTCCTTCCATCTGGCCACAACCTCCTGCTCGTGTTTTATTATTTCCTGAAAGTTTTCCGGAATGTTATCCGTGTCAATGGTCAAAATTGCCTGAATCATGTTCATGTTGTTCTTGTTAAAAATGGATAATCAATGTATCCCTGATCCTTTCCACCATACATAGTGGCCCTGTCAGGCTGGTTCAATCCGGCATTCAATTCAAATCGCTTCGGTAAATCCGGATTGGCCAGGAACAGCGTGCCGTAGGAAATAAGCCGGGCAATTCCCTTCTGCAACTCTGCTTCTCCGGTTTCGCGGGTATAACCACAGTTGGCAATTACCGGGTGTTTTGATATTTTTCCAAAGGTCTCAACAGCGTCAGCCGGATACTGTGGAAATTTATCAGCCGGGAAGGGCACTTTCATGAGGTGCACGTACGCCAGCGGCAACCCGTTCAAATGTTCAATCAGTGCCGTGAACTGTTTAACGGGCTGCTGATGTGATATGTTGTTGTACGTGCTGGTGGGCGACAAACGGATAGCTACCCTGTTTTCACCAAGGGCTGCAACCATTTTCTGCATTACCTCCAAAACAAAACGGTTTCGATTTTCCATGCTCCCGCCATATTCATCATTGCGGTGATTTGAACTATCTGCCAAAAACTGGTCGGGCAAATAGCCAAATGCTGCATGCAGTTCTACACCGTCAAAGCCCGCTTCCATGGCGTTAATCGCTGCTTGTTTGTAGTCCTGAATAATTTGTTTGATTTCCTCAATGGTTAATGCTCTTGGTGTTTCATAATCTTTCATTCCCTCCATCGTAAAATGCTGTTGCCCTTGAATGCCCAGAGCTGAAGCCGAAACCGGTTGTTCTCCATGCTTGACAAGCGAGTGTCCCACCCGCCCTGTATGCCAAAGTTGTGCATATATGACCCCTCCTTCTTCATGTACAGCCCGGGTAACTTTTTTCCAGGCATTTATTTGATCCTGCGTATAAATTCCGGGAGTAAGCGGGCTGCCTGTGGCCTGTTTGCTGATATTGATTGCCTCGCTGATAATGAGTCCCGCACTTGCCCTTTGCCTGTAATACAAGACCGTCGAGTCTCCGACTACTCCATCCATTCCCGCACGGGAGCGCGTCATCGGAGCCATCGCCATGCTGTTTTTCAGGACCATATTACCCAGGTTTGCCTGTTCCAGTAATTTCATCTTTTTGTGTTTTTTAAATTTTGAGCTACAAAAATAGACTCCAATGCTTTACTTTTGCAAGTAGTTACACTTGTGTACAGTAGTAACCCATAGTACAGTAATGCACAAAATCAGTCTGTTATGAAAAAAAATAATGCGACCAATGCTCAAAATACTTGCAGCCTGAAGGATGTACTTGATATCATTGGCGGAAAATGGGCCATGCCAATCATATACAACCTGTCGAAGGGCAAGATGCGTTTCAGGGAAATTGAGCGAACGGTGGAGGGCATCAACACCAGAATGCTGGTCAAGGAATTGAAAAACCTGGAAGCTAACGGAATAGTCACCCGCGAAGTATTCGCGACGGTACCCCCCACTGTGGAATACACCCTCACAGCCAAAGGCGAAAAACTGCTTCCCAGTATCCGGTCGCTTCATCAGTGGGGACAGGAATTCGCGGTAGCCGAGTCTGCTGATTAGCAATCACAAACGGCCTGTATATCCGTATGATTTAGACACATTTGTGTCAGGCAGATTGTTATAAGTGTATGCAATTTTGCACTCTTCACAAGAAAATCTTGAAAATTGACATATGAAAGAAGTAGCCATTGTTACAGGAGCCTCCACAGGAATCGGTTATGAAATAGCAAAACTTTTTGCCAGTGAACGAACTAATCTGCTTGTCGCAGCAAGAGATGAACAAAAACTGCTGAATATCAAAAAAATGTTTGAAGAACAGTATGGCATCAGTGTACTCACCGTCGCTACCGACTTAACTTCAATTGAAGGAGTTCAGGCAATTCACGATACTGTAAATGCCAATAGTCTGACAGTGAGGTATCTGGTAAATAATGCCGGGTTCGGAGACTACGGCCCTTTCATTAACAGTAGTATCGGCAAATACAGGGACATGATCGGTTTGAATATTTTGAGTCTTACCGAACTGACCTATTACTACGGAAAAGAAATGGTTAAGCAGGGAAAAGGCAGAATTTTGAATGTTGCCTCCATGGCTGGTCTGCAACCTGATCCCAATTTTGCTGTATATGGCGCTACAAAGGCCTATGTAATCAGTATGTCAGAAGCAGTTCACAAGGAATTTGAAAACACCGGGGTAACAGTAACAGTGTTGTCACCCGGTGCAACAGCATCAAATTTTATGGAACGGGCCAATATGAATGACGCCAAACTGTATGAAAAAGGGGTCATGTCTTCCGCAGATGTAGCCCGGGAAGGCTACCACGGCATGATGAAAGGGAAGCTCCACGTAATCCCGGGCTTCAAAAATAAAATACTTGGATTTATTTCGGGTATAACGCCGCCGGGAAAACTGAGACTAAGCATCGCCGCGAATATAATGGCAGCGAAAACCTGAGCAGCGGGTATGTTCAGATTTCTGTGTCAGGGTTTACTTCAGTTTCTCCTTTCTTAACCTGCTCAGATGCTGAGGGGTGACACCAAGAAACGAAGCAGTATATTGAAGCGGGACATTCAGAATAATCTCGGGATTTTCCTTCAGCATTTTCTCGTACCGCTCCTGTGCTGACTGAGACTGCAGCATGGCAATTCTTCTTTCCATGGTGATGAAGAGATTCTCTGCCACTACCCGCCTGAAAATATGCATTCGGGGAATCAGGTCAGAAAGCTCCTCCAGTTTGCTTTTGGATATCACCCGGAGTTCGGTGTCTTCCAGGGCCGAGATGTTTTCGTCCGTTGGCGTATTGGTCAGAAAACTGGTGAAAGCAGAAACGAAAGTATCCGGCATCACAAAAAAGCAGGTTATTTCATTTCCCTCTTCGTCAATACGATAGTTGCGAAGTTTCCCGGACACAACGTACCCCACCTGGTCACACACCCTGCCCTGTTTTATCCACAGGCTGCCTTTGGCAATCGCCACAGAAGAAAAGGCTTTCTCTATGGCTGCATTTTCTTCCGGTGTCAACCCGATAACACGGTTGATATTTGCTGTTAATTCCGTCATCCCACTTTTGCCGGTATGTTTATGATACTTAAAACCTGAAACATGCAGCGAATGAAAAGAAAACTGTTCTTTTTTCTGATCATGATAATGCAGTCGAAGCCTCTGCACAATGGGGAAGTAACCCTCATCTGTCAATCCACGCCCTGATCAACCCGGTCACCTTTTCAGGTTCTTCCATCGGACTGATATGTCCGCCATCTATTATGGTTGTTTCCATGCCGGGAGGCACGGGAACATAATCCTCTCTGCCCTTTACAGCAATTGCTCCGATTTTCAACCGACGAATCAGCGCTGTGGCATCTTCTGCGTCAATAATCACTTTCCTGTCGGTCAGTTTCACCTCTCTGCCCGACAGAACTCCCATGGAGCGCTCGAGCTGAGCCACAAGCTCCGGATTTTTGCCGGATTTTCTCCCAAACAGGGATCCGGCAACCTGCCTTGCGTAAAATTTTCTGAAAACCAACAGCGAATGACGCAATCCGAAAAGCCATTTCTGCGCTTTGCCAACAGCCTCAAACGGCATATTGCAGAGGAAAAGGCTTTCAAACCGCTCCGGATATTTGTCGGCGGCCCGGATAATGGTCATGCTGCCCCACGAATGACCAATAGCTATGACTCTGGGTATCTGCAGACTGTCCAGTACCTGAATCAGCATCCCGGCACAATCATCGAGCGTCCAGTCTGTGCTGACCTCCCGACTTGATCCGTGAAACGGCATATCCAGCGTGACGATGGTTCTATCCTTTATCGCGTTCACCTGGACATCCCAAAGGTGATGGTCGAGATAAACCCCGTGAAGGAAAATCAGCGGCGTTTTTTCCGATACAACCCGTTTCTGCTGAACGGCGATTGTGCCAATCCGGGTGGTCACAAAATCAGTCTGTGCATCCATGGCAATGGATTTGAGTATGAATAAAATGAATAGTACTCGCATATCAGTTGCTGATGCAGGGAGCCTTCCCAGAGTACGAGCTGTCTGTCAGTTGCCCGACCATAAATCTGGCCATGTCGCCCAATGTAACAGAAAGCCTTAAACCTCTGCCGTCCAGGGTAACGCTACAACTGCCTTTCGCAGGCTTATCGGTAATATTCGGACAACGAACAATCGTCCAGTCCAGGCTGCTACCCATAATGTCAGCCTCCATTCTGTTCTTGTCGTCTATGATTACCTTCAGCCATCTCATAAAGTAAGGCAGGATAATCTTTGAGAAAAACCACGGCTGAAACGAAGCGCTGTCCCCGGCACCGACATTGCTCATGGCAATCAGTCTTCTGATTTGCCGCTTTTCCATCTCGTCAATGATTATTCTGGTTGCATCCGACACAAAGGTGGTTGGCTTGCCCGTGCCTTTGCCTCCCACACCAAGACACTGTATAACAGCATCACAGTGATCCAGGGCTCCGGCAACAGCAGTACTGTCCAGAACATTTCCCTCCATAACGGTGAGGTTCCTGTGCGATAAAGAAACGGCTGATTTATTTCTCACCAGTATGGTCACCTGATGACTCTGAGCCAGTAACTCCTCCAGTATGGCCTTGCCCGAAAATCCGGTGGCACCGAATATGACTACTCTCATGGTTGCATAATTTAATCGCAACACAAAAGTCGCCTGATCCAACGGCAGACACCTGACACCAATGTGCCAAAATCAGTGGCGGGCGAGTCTTTTTCTGATTCGGGTCAGTGACTGTCGCTCTATGCCCAGATAGGATGAAAGGAAGGAAAGGGAAACTCTCCCGAATAAATCCGGATTTTCACGGATGAAATCCAGATAGCGGGTTTCCGCATTGTCAAAAAGAAAACTCTCAATTCTTCTCTGCTGTGACTTCAGTACCTCCTCGGCTATCAGTCTGCCATATCGCTCAAGACCGGGGTGATTGTCATAGCCATCCTGTATGTACCGATATGAAAGACTGACAATGATCGAATGCTCAATACACTGAAAATAGTATTTGCAGGGTGTCTGACTGATAAAAGCAGGGTAGTGCGTCGCATATTCACCCTCTCTGATAAATTTTACAGAAATTTCGCTTCCGCTGTTATCAACAAAGAACGCTCGCAGTAGCCCTGAATAAACAAATCCTATTTCCTTCTGTACCGTGTTGGCTTGTATGTAAAATTGCCTCGGCTTTAACTCCGTGACGGTCAGTCCGCCCCGCAGATATTCCAGCTCTTTGTCCGAAACTTTCGAACAAAGAGCCCTGACTGATTCCAGAAATGTCTCAATCGCAACTTTCAAATTGATATCTTGCTTTTATACTCTGTTCAAGGCATACAAAAGCGTTGCCACCACTACAAAGATAAGGGAGGCATGGATACTTTTTGAAGAAAAACCTGACTCAAACAGGTTCTAGTTCTCTTCCGCGTATCTTTTGAAATTGTCGAGTATTGACTGCCAACCGTCGCGCTGCAGATCAACGGGGTTTACATTTTCCGGATCGAAGGTCACTGTTACCCGGGTTTTGTCGTCCATTTTTTCAAAAGATACCTGAATCTCTCTGTTGTCCGGCATGGTATAGGTAAATTTTTCACCGTCAACAATTTCGTTGTAAACCGCCTCGAAGTCAAACGCGAAACTGCCGTCTTTCGCCTCCATTCGCGCCAGATACTTTCCGCCAACCCGCATGTCGTTTGACGCTGCAGGGCAATGCCATGTGTCTGTTGCGAAATTCCACTTCGTGATGTGTTCGGGCTGCGTGTAGCAGTTCCAGACTTTCTGCCTGTCAGCAGCAACGACCGCCTGAATCGTGATTTTTGTCGTATCCATTGTTGAGTGATTTTATATTGTTTTTCAATGCGTGCGCCATCTGTCCGCGGAGCTTTCTGGTCAGATCTTGTCCACCCCGTACAACTCCATAAACGCACTGTAACGCTCGTCTTTTTTCAGTATTTCAGGATTACCTATCATAATAAGATGTTCGCGCGCACGTGTGAGCGCCACGTTCAGCTTGCGGTCAACGCCCTCTGTACTCAGACTGACCAGCGAGGCGAGTTGCCACTCGCTGTTCGCACAAGTAGAAACGATGATAACATCCCGGGCGCCTCCCTGATAGCGCTCCACGGTGTCTATCGTAACATCGCCCGGCCGGATTCCCGCTTCGGCCAGAGCCGACTGTATCTGCGCTATCTGCGCTCTCCAGGGCGTTATAATCCCCAGGGTTTTATCGGCATGCCATACGCGCTTCTCCGCCTTCCACCAGTCTTTGAAGAACACCACGATGCGCGCACACAAATCGGCCTCTTCCCGGCTTGTCTTCTGCACGGCAGTTATTCTGCCATCCGGTTTCACCGGCAGAAAAACCACCCTGCGCCTGCCCAGCAGATCGCCCAATGCGTAGTCCGACATCTCGTGCCCGGGCAACTGTAATCCGCTCTGCTGTTTCTGCTGATCAAATACGCGCAGGTTTCCATCGTAAAACCACTTCCCGGGAAATTGCATGATCTCGTCGTGCATCCGGCCTTGTTTGTCCAGCTGGTCGTATGCCCAGTGCCAGTTGTTGCGCAGACAGAGCCTGTACAGCCGCTCAAAATAGGAGTCGCGCAGGTCGGTAAGTCCCATTTCATTCAGATCTGCATCGTTCACAACGGTATTTTCAGGGCGCTGCGCCGTAACAGCCGGCAACTGCCGGTGATCGCCAATCAGGGTGAAATGCTCAAAATGGGTGAGCAGACCAGTAAGTTGAGGCTCCAGTATCTGGGATGCCTCGTCTATCACCAGCCGGTGAAATTTTTTCAGTTTCAGTAATGCCTCCTGCTGTCCGAACGAGGCCACGGTACTCACAAATATCCGGTGGC
>JBEGNB010000384.1:0-6935 GCA_041182785.1 Bacteroidota bacterium | reverse complement strand
GTCGCGTTATTTAATAATAAAATTCAGGTTAATTTTTGTTTAAATTATTGATTTACAATAACTTAATTCTAATTTAATTCTCTCTGAATGACTCTGCCAGGACTCCGGTTCTACCTTTGCTGTGGATTTCGGCCTTTACAACAGACTGAACGGGCAGAATCTTATTTACAGCAGCGTCGGTTGAAAAACCACCATCACTCCATCCATCCGGCGGCTGTGACAGACAAACTTTAACCTGTTTTCCATCTATGAAGGATTTTCACTCAGCCTTCAAGGGTACGTTCTGTACCCTTGTCATCACCCTGTTGTGCCTTGTTTCGGCCTCGGGTCAAAAAATCAGCGGCTCCGTTCAGGACGCTGTCAGCGGGGAATCGCTCCCCGGTGCCACTGTAGTTGTACAAGGTACCACCCGTGGTACGACTTCCGATGCCTCCGGTAATTTTGTGCTGGATGCCCGCAAGGGAGAAGTACTGGTTGTTTCCTATGTAGGCTACAAAACACAGACAACCACGGTTGGCGACGCGGCCACTATCGTCATTCTGATGTCGGGAGATAACATCCTGAACGAGGTGACAGTAGGTGCACTTGGTATCAGCCGCGAGAAAAAATCACTCGGCTATGCAGTACAGGAAGTGAATGGAAGCGAGTTGCTGAAAGCCCGTGAGCCAAACGCCATCAACACGCTGGCCGGCAAGGTAGCGGGTCTGACGGTTGGTGCATCGCCCGAATTGCTGGGTGCACCCAACCTTAATCTCCGCGGTTCAAACCCGATTTTTGTGGTGGACGGTGTGCCTGTGAATTCCGACACCTGGAATATCAGCGCTGACGACATTGAAACTTTCACGGTACTGAAAGGCCCCGCTGCTGCTGCTCTGTATGGTTTTCGTTCGAAAGATGGTGTTATTATGATCACCACCAAAAAGGGAACCAAAGACAAGCGGGGTGTCAGTATTGAGTTCAACAGTAGCCAGATGGTGGAGTCCGGCTTCAACGCTGTTCCGACTGTAAATTACGAGTATGGCCCGGGTGATCACGGACGTTACGGCTTTGTTGACGGCCGCGGCGGCGGTATTAATGATGGTGACTACGATATCTGGGGCCCTCGCTTCGAAGGACAGCTGATTCCGCAGTACGACAGCCCTATTGATCCGGTAACCGGTCAGCGTATCCCGACACCGTGGGTAGCACGCGGCGAGAAAAACCTGGAGCGTTTCCTGCGTCCGGGTCTGCTCTCCAACAACAATATCGCTGTTTCCACCTCCTCTGAAAAGATGGATATGCGTTTCTCCACCTCTTATAATTACCAGCAGGGAATGGTGCCGAACACGCAGTTGAACGGCCTGAATTTCAATGTTTACAACAACCTTCGTTTCAACAGCCGGGTAAGTCTCGAGTCGAATCTGAATTACAACCGTCAGTTCACCGACAATATACCGGATGTACAGTACGGACCGAACTCTCTTATTTACAATGTCATTCTTTGGGGTGGTGCCGACTGGGATGTTGATGACATGA
Organism: Bacteroidota bacterium; assembly: GCA_041182785.1. Classification (GTDB taxonomy): domain Bacteria; phylum Bacteroidota; class Bacteroidia; order Chitinophagales; family Saprospiraceae; genus M3007. Next base: position 5,420 of record JBEGNB010000384.1, on the reverse strand, counting down.
AGAATTATTGGCAACCGGGCAAGGAAGGAGTCCAGCAAATCTACGCTGAATACCAGCGTTACAATAATCCGTGGTTTATGGCTCAGGAATGGCTCCGCGGACACTATAAAACCGATATTTACGGTCAGACAGCCCTGAACTGGAATATAGCTCAAGGTCTTGATTTCAAACTGCGCACAGCAATCACGACTTATGATCTGTTCCGCAATGAAAAATTCCCGTACTCTGCCACTGTTTATGGCCGTGAAGAGGCGCGTGGTGATTACCGTGAAGACAAGCGTACCATGTTTGAAAACAACACGGATGCTTATCTCAGTTTTGATCGCAACATCACCGACAATATCAGCCTGAAAGCGCTTGCAGGAGGTAACCTCCGCTCATTCAGCTACGAATCCAGCTACACAACTACGAACTATCTCAACGTCCCGGGCCTGTACTCGTTTTCCAATACTGCCAATCCGCTGTATGCATCCAACTTCCGGTCGAAGATGTTGGTGCAGAGCGGGTATTACTCACTCGATCTCGGTATCCGCAACTTCCTCTACCTGTCGCATACCGGTCGTGTTGACCGCCTGTCAACATTGCCTAAAAACAGCAATACGTTCTACTACCCAAGTGTAGGTGCCAGCGTTCTGATCAGCGAACTGGCCGATCTCGGTCCGGTTTCATACCTGAAGCTTCGCGGTTCGTATGCCAACGTGAAAGAGGCGCTTACAACGCGCTACATCGGTGCAACACCTGCCGATCCATACCCGCTCGGATACGGATCCTACTACTCGTCAACATACGACGGCCCGTCCTACTCCAACGCATCTGCCTATTCATCTCCGCTGGTTTATAACGGACAGCCGGGCTCATACTTCACCAACACGATTGCCAACGCAGGTCTGCAGCCCTCATCGCGTACCAACTACGAAACTGGCCTGGAAGCTCGTTTCTTCGGAAGCCGCATCGGGCTCGATGTCACTTACTTCCAGTATATAGACGGACCGCAAATTTTTGCCCTCCCGATTTCGGAAGCTTCCGGCTATACAAGTCAGCTTATTAATGCCGTGAAAACGAAAAAAGCCGGCTGGGAAGTGGGTCTGACCGGCTCGCCAATAAGGAATGCAGACGGACTGAACTGGGATGTTATGGTCAACTGGAGTACGTACAAGGAAACACTTGAGGAACTGCCGGAAGGTACTGATGTGATCAATGGATTCTTCCGTCTCGGCGATCGGCTGGACAAATACTACGATTCGGCTCCTGTACGCGACCAGCAGGGCAATATCGTACACGATGCCAGTGGACGTGCAATCAGAAATCCGGTGGCTCAGTTCCTGGGTTACTCCAATCCTGACTGGGTCTGGGCGGTGAATAACAAGTTTTCCTGGAAGAACCTGAGCTTCAATTTCCAGTTCGATGGTCGTGTAGGTGGGGTGATTACCAACTATGTACAGCGTCAGACGTTCCGGGGCGGTCGCCATCTTGCTACTACAGAGGGAGAAATGGGCGAAGCGCGCTATGCTGACTGGGTAAATCAGAAAAATGGTCTCTTCACAGACCCGCAGGTGAACGGAAATTATATCGGAGATGGCGTACGTCTTGTAAGCGGTACGATCAAGTACGATCAGTATGGCGCTATCACCAACTGGGATGAGCTCGAATTTACCGATAATACAACCAAAACATTCCTGCAGGACTATATCAGCCGGCTTTATGCTACTTCGGAGGCAAATCTGATGTCAAAAACCTTCTCCAAATTGCGTGAGGTGACAATCACTTACCAGATGCCGAAGAAATGGTTCCAGAACAGCAACTTCATTCGTCAGGCGAATGTATCTCTGGTTGGTCGTAACCTGCTCTATTTCGCCGAGAAGAAGGATATTGATCTCGACCAGTACATCACCAACAACTACTCCGGTCTGCAGTCGCCTACAGCCAAGCGTTACGGCGTGAATATCAACATCACATTCTAAACCAAAGGGTTCAATCATTCGACAATGAAACAATTCAGATATATCTTTATGCTGGCTGCACTCATTCTCGCAGCCGACAGTTGCCAGAAGTTCGATGAACTGGAGGCAGATCCCAACCGCTCTACCCAGGTGCCACCCTCACTGGTACTTCGCGGAATTCTCGTGGACATGAACTATGCTCCCTGGGGCGATATCTCGCGCTGGAATCAGTACTGGTGCTCCAATTACAACTACTACGACAACAATGAGTACTGGACTGGCAGTGCCGACCTGCGCTTTACCACGCTCAAGAATGTAATCAGAATGGAAGAGGAGGCGCAGAGAATCAATCTCCCGACCGTAAATGCCTACAGTGCACTGGGCAAGTTCTTCCGCGCATTCTTCTACTACGACATGACTATGAAAGTAGGGGATATCCCTATGAATCAGGCACTTCTGGGTGCCGAAAACGTAGCTCCTGCGTACGACACACAAAAAGACGTACTAAAGCAGGTTCTCGTATGGCTGGATGAGGCCAACACTGATCTGGCTGTACGTATCGCTGCTTCGGATGTGTCTCTGGAAGGCGATATTTATTTCGGAGGCGATCTGCGCAAATGGCAGAAAACCGTTAATGCGTTCAAGTTGCGCGTACTGGTTCAGCTCAGCAAGAAGGCTGCCGATGCTGATCTGAATGTGAAGGGTGAATTTTCCAAAATTCTCGGTAATCCGACGGCTTATCCGGTAATGGAAAGTAACAGCGATAATCTGCAGTTCATTTACGGCAGTGTTTTTAATAAATATCCCTTTAATCCGGACAATTTCGGCTTTTATGCCGACCGTTACAATACTGCAGGCACATATATAAACACGCTCGCCGCATTGCGCGATCCGCGTGTTTATGTAGTGGCTGAACCTGCCGCCGCCAAACTGGCCGCTGGTTATACTGCCACGGACTTCGAATCTTATGTCGGAGCTCCATCTGATGAAGGTCTTGATGAAATGGCTACCAAGGTTCAGGCCGGAGAGTATTCCCGCATTAACAAGGCGCGTTTTTTCAGTAATTACGTTGGAGAACCGAGTATTCAGATTGGTTTCCCCGAACTCTGTTTCAATATCGCCGAAGCCATTAATCGTGGCTGGGCAACCGGTAATGCAGGCGAGTGGTATAACAAAGGTATCACTGCAAGCATGGAAACGTATGGAATTTCCGATGTTGCCCCATACCTGGCTCAGTCTCAGGTAGCTTATGCGGGTAACAACGCCAACGGTCTCACACAGGTGTTGGTTCAGAAGTATCTGGCACAGGCTCAGCACAGCGGACTGGAATCGTACTATACCTGGCGCCGTACCGGTGTGCCTGCTTTTGCAGAAGGCGGCCCCGGAACCGGTAACTCCGGTGTGATTCCGCGCAGGTTCCAGTACCCAACCAGCGAACGCGACAATAATACCGATAACTATCAGGCGGCCCTGAACCGCCAGTTCGGTAATGCCACAGACAACATCAACGACAAGCTTTGGGTTGAGAAGGACTAGGTTTGTCTGAAGCAGGCCGGGCGGCGGAAAACCGTTCGCCCCGGTCTGCTCCGGTACTTCCTAACCTTTTGTCATAACTTCACATAGAATGGTTTAATTGAGTGGGAAGTCGGCGTAAGGCCGGTTTCCCACTGCCTTGTGAACCACGGTCATCAATCTCAATATCACTCATGACAAAAAAAGAAAAAGTAGCTGCTGTTATGGCGCTGTTCGCTGCAAGAGGCGGCGAGGAATACTTCGGCGAGGATGTTACCCAGTTGCAACATGCCGTTCAGGCAGCCGAAATCGCCCGCGAACTGTATCCTGACGACCCTGAGTTTGTTGCGGCCGCATTTTTGCACGATCTGGGGCATATATGCATCACCCCTGAGTCGGAGGAAGAACTCATGAACGGATTCGGAATAAAAAATCACGAACAGGCCGGAGCTGAATTTCTGCTGAGGTTGGGATTTTCAGAAAAAGTAGCCCGACTGGTGGAATGCCATGTAGAGGCCAAACGATATCTGGTCAGTACCGATGAAAGTTACTTTGAGGCGCTCTCGGCAGCGAGTAAAATCACGCTCATGCATCAGGGAGGAAAAATGCAGGCAGCAGAGATTATCACTTTTGAAGCAGATTCATACTTCAAACAGCACATAGAACTCCGCAGAATTGACGAGCGTGCCAAATCTGCGGAGCATACGTTTTCTTCGCTGCTGTGGATAGAGGAATTGCTTGAAAAAGTGATTTCCTGAAATCAGACAAGTGTTTCCGCCAACCCGAAGCTCATGGTCATTCCGGCACCGCTGAGTCCGTTCACAATCCAGACTCCCTGCGCCGGATTGGCCACGAATTCTGTTTTGCCGGGTAACTTCGGATATACCCCGTGCCACGTCTCGGTCAGTTCAAGGTTGGGGAAGTCAGCAAAAGTGGACAGGTAATCCAAAATATGCCTATTAATCTCTTCTTTGTCGAATGGCGATACATCCCATCCGTATTCATGGCTGTCGCCGAGAATCAGCTCTCCTGCGTTATTCTGAGAAACCAGCACATGTATGCCGTATTTTGAAAATACAGGATTTTCAGCGTCGTAACGAGTTCGGATATGTTTCAGTTGATCTTCCAGAAAGGAAAACGAATTATAATGCAACAGGGTGAGTCCGGCACAGAGCGAAGGACCCAAATCCCAGTCAGGCGGCTGCGCCACAGTCCGCATCATCTGCAATTTACACTTGGTTATTCCACTCTTTCTGAAAATTTGCGGGTAAAGGGTCTCAAAATCGGCGCCGGAACATATATAAACTCTTTCTGCCCGCCATATTTCAAAAAAATCGGTGAGAAGTCCTCCCTCTGCGTGCGAAACGGCAGTTCCAAAATGAAATTCCACCCCGTGAGCCTGCTCAAGGTATTGTGTCAGTTGCGGAATAGCAAGTCTGGAAGTGACAGTACACTCGGTGGAACTGTACAGCGCTCCCTTCAGCCCGTCTGTTTTAACCGCAGGACTTGAAACCGACACCTCATTGGGTGTCATGAGTTTTGTTTTGTATCCCGCATGAGGTGCTTCTTTGTGAAATGCCTGTACGACGTCCCATTCATCCTGGTGATATGCCAGTTGAAGTGATCCGTTCTGTTTCAGCCATAAACCGCTTTCCGAAGCAGCCTCCATCCATATTTCTCTGCTTCTCATCGCACGGTCCAGCAATTCTCCGGCGGGCTGTCCGATTGGCCAAACCAGTCCGAAGTTGCGTATTGAAGCTCCGACGGCTCTTGGATTACGCTCAAAAACGGCCACTTTGTTCCCTTTTTTTGCTGCTGCATATGCAATGGACAGGCCTACTATTCCGGCGCCCACTATGGCCACATCGTACTTGTTGTCTTGCATGATGTCTTGTTTGTGTAACTGACTTGCAGTTACCTGTTTTCAGAATGATATTTGCGACTCAGGTACAGCCAGGAGGCCAGCCC
>JBEGNB010000383.1:0-7745 GCA_041182785.1 Bacteroidota bacterium | reverse complement strand
GAGAACCCGGTGGTACGATACTGAATGCGGATGGTTCTTATGCAACCGTAACTATTTCCCGTACAGCATTGGTGGCTGGCTGGTTCCCCACAAAAAATATGCTTCTGAAAGGCGAGTATGTTTTTCAGCAGTATAACGATTTCCCTACTGCCGACTATCGCAATGGAGGCAAGTTCAATGGCTTCATGGTGGAGGCAGTAATTGGCTTCTAGGATTCAAATGACTTTTGTTTCGGCGGGCGCCTCTGAACCGGAGACGCCCGCTGTTTGAAAAACCCCGTCAATCGGCCATGAAATACAGACGAGTCCCCGGATTTTTAAATACAAGTCTGGTGTTTTTTTGTCTGGCACTCCTGAGTTTTATCTCGGATGGTAACCTGTCGGCCAGGAAGAGAGTCAGAATCGAGGATCAGAGTCGCTTGTACCTTCAGGGAACATCCAACGTGAATGCATTTACCTGCGACTGTGAAGACCGGTTTGAGGCACAGCTGATAGAAACCGAATCAGGTAATGGGTATTCCCGTTTCAGGAATGCCGGTCTGGCACTCAGAGTGAAGAGTCTGAACTGCAAAAACCGGAAAATAGACACAGACCTTCAGAAAGCACTGATGGCCGACCAGTATCCGAATATTCAGGTTACCCTGTTGGATACGTGGCAAAGTTCCAGGTGTGCCGATGGTTCATGTTACGACTGGTTTGATGTTCAGGCAAATGTAATAATCACCATCGCACAGGTAAACTCGAAGGAATTTATCAGGGCGAGAGCCAGGAAGCTTGGTCCGAACAAGTTTCAGCTGAAGGGCGAGAAATGGCTCAAAATGAGTGCCTTTGGTATCACCCCGCCAGAGGCAATGTTCGGAATGATTAAAGTGAATGACGATATTTCATTTCATTTTGACCTGGTCGTAACTGTTGACGAACACTTATAGAACCCCAATTACTTCTGGTACAAAAATCAACTTCGGATTATGAAAAGATTTCTGATGAAAGTGATTATCGGCGGCCTCACGCTTCTGCTTTTGAGCGTTGTGGCGCTGATGCTCGTCGTACAATTAATGCCCTGGCTGGCAGAGGAGTATTACGACCCGATGTTCGATCTGGATATGAACTCATCCAAAGGCTGGCTGTTCTTCGTACACCCGTTCGTTCTCAGTCTCGCACTCGCCTGGTTCTGGCGTCGTTTCAAGGGCCTGTTTCACGGTTCCTTCTGGTGGCGCGGATTTGAAGTGGGAGTAGTTTATGGTCTTGTTGCCACGATTCCTTCCATGTGGATTACCTACAGCTCTCTGGCAGTTTCCCTGACCATGATTCTTACCTGGGTAATTTACGGATTTTTCCAGGCCATTGTACTCGGCGTTATTTACGCCAAAATGAGCCCGTAATCAGTCGGGCATGCTGTTTTCCGGCGGGAGTGTAGTGGGTCACTGCACTCCCGCTGTATTTATGGCCGGCCAATCATTCGCAGTACATCGTGGAATTTGACCTACTTTTGCAGGTCTAAATTCCGAAGCATACCATGTACTCCACCGACGAACAACGACGCCTCTTCGATTTGTCGAAATCGCTGTTACAGGGCCGGCAGGCCGATTTGTTTTCTGAACCTCCGGCACAGACAGCCGAGGACCTCCGTCAGGTTCTGCAATACCACGAATGGCGATATTATGTGCAAAATGATCCCGTAATCAGTGATTTCGAGTACGATCTGTTGTACAAACAACTGGAAGCGCTGGAGCGTGAACATCCGGATCTGGTCACGCCCGACAGTCCTACCCGGCGTATTGGTACCGACCTGATGGAAAATTCAGTACAGGTTAACCACCTGATACCCATGCTTTCCCTCGACAACAGCTATAATGCAGAAGATCTGAAGGCATTCGACGAATCGGTTAAAAAGCTGTGTAAGCTCGAAGCAGATACCGACATCGAATACTGCGTTGAGCCAAAGTACGACGGAGGTACCATTGTTCTGGTGTACGAAAATGACCGGCTCGTGCGCGCAGCCACGCGTGGTAACGGATATACAGGCGATGAAATTACCGCCAATATGCGTACCCTCCGGACGGTACCGCTCAAAGCGGACTTTTCCAGACACGGTATTTTTAAGACGGAACTGCGTGGAGAGGCACTTATCAGAAAGGATATTTTTGAAAAAATAAACGCTGTCCGCCTGTCTGCTGGCGAACAAACATTCGCAAATCCCAGAAATGCTGCTACTGGAGGCCTCCGCATGAAAGATCCCCGGGAGGCTGCCGGGCGCGGACTGGAAGCCTTTATTTATCAGCTTGGATATGCAACAGACGAACAGGGAAACAATGTACTTGGCAAATTCCGTTCGCACGACGAAAGTATTCACCTGCTCGGGTCACTCTCCTTTAAAACGCCACTCGTAAAAGCCAGTGCCGATCAGCACCTGCCAGCCACCAAGTCCTGCAGGAATATCGAAGAGGTAATCGCTTTCTGTCAGTCATGGCAGGAATACCGCGATGAATACCCTTATGAACTGGATGGAATGGTGGTGAAGGTCAACAGTCTGGAATTGCAGGAGCGGTGTGGTTACACCAGTCATCATCCGCGCTGGGCCATGGCCTTTAAATTCAAAGCCAGACAGGCCACCACCCGCTTGCGCGATGTGGAGTTTCAGGTAGGTAAAACCGGTGCGGTGACACCCGTTGCCAAACTTGATCCTGTCCCGCTGGCAGGGGTTACCGTACAGAACGTCAGCCTGCATAACGAAGAGTTCGTCCTGTCCAAAGACATACGTATTGGCGATCAGGTGCTGGTGGAGAGAGCAGGGGATGTCATTCCGTATATCGTGAAAAGCCTGGCAGAGTTGCGCGATGGTTCCGAGCGCTCTGTTGAATACCCGAAAAACTGTCCGGTTTGCCATTCGCCCCTCGTAAAACCGGAAGACGAGGCCGTGTGGCGCTGCGAGAATGCTGCCTGTGAAGCGCAGGTGCTTGCCCGGATGATATTCCACACATCGAAGGCAGCCATGGATATAGAAGGTATGGGAGAGAGCACCATAGAGCGCTTTTACAAACTCGGCTGGCTGCACACCATCACCGATCTGTATCGGCTCGAGTATGACAAGGTAGCTCAACTGGACGGGTTCGGTGAAAAATCGGCAGCCAATCTCAGACTGGCAGTAGAAAGAGCAAAGCAAAACCCGATTCACCGCCTGCTTCACTCGCTCAGTATACACCATCTGGGTCAGAAAGCCGGGAAACTGCTGGCAGCAGAAGTTGAACACGTACTCGACCTGAAAGAGTGGGATATGGAACGATACCAGCAAATAAAGGACGTGGGGCCGGTGCTTGCCAGAAATGTTTACAACTTCTTCCAGAATGAACAGAATGTGGCGCTACTTCGAGAAATGGAGGCCCTGGGTGTGAATATGAAGCAGACCCCTGAAGACATGAAGGCGGATGTGAATACTGATGGAGTCTTGTATGGTAAAAGTATTCTTTTCACCGGTACTCTGTCACAAATGACCCGCGAAGAGGCAGAGAAACGCGCAGCTTCGGCCGGGGCAAGTATTGCCTCCGGAGTGAGCAAACACCTGAATATTCTGGTTGTAGGTGAGAAGGCGGGTTCCAAACTCAAAAAGGCCCAGGCGCTCGGTACCGTGGATATATGGAGTGAAATGGAATTTATTGAACGAACATCAAATTAACGGCTATGCATCCAGTTGATACACTGCAGCTGCACTTTAACCCCGACCAGATGCTTGTGCTGAACGCAGCTATGGCATTTCTTATGTTCAGTGTGGCACTGGACATACGTCTGGAAGATTTCAGGAGGGTAGTGCAGTTCCCCCGGTCAATAGGTGTGGGCATACTGGCCCAGTACCTGATTTTTCCGCTCCTGACGCTGGCAATCATTGCCGTCTTCAATCCGCCTGCGAGTGTTGGTTTGGGTATGGTACTCGTCAGTATGTGTCCGTCGGGTAACATGACCAACTTTCTGTCGCATTTTGCCAAAGCCAACGTGGCCCTGTCGGTGACCCTGAATGCCATCATTATTCTTTCAGCATCCTTTCTCACACCGGCCGGATTTCTCTTTTGGTCGGCGTTTGTACCCGACTCAGAGGCCGTCAGGCAAACATTCGAGATCAGTTTCAGTCAGATGGTCATCATCATTATCGAACTTATTGTCGCCCCGCTCCTGCTTGGTATGTGGCTGAACGAGAAAAAACCGGAGTTCGTTGCGAAGATCAGACCCTGGGCGCAGCGTATATCACTGCTGGTTTTCTTTTCCATTCTGGTGCTTGCCCTGCTTGGAAACAGGGATAATATTGTCAATTTCCTCGGATTCGTATTTGTGCTCGTTGCGGTTCACAATGGTGTCGCGCTCGCGCACGGGTATGCACTGGGCCGGCTTTTCAGGTTGCCTGAACTCGATTGCCGAACGCTGGCATTTGAGACCGGCATACACAATACGGCACTTGGTTTGTTGCTGATATTCAAATTTTTCGGCGGACTGGGAGGTATGGCGCTTATTGCTGCCTGGTACGGAATCTGGGATCTGATAACCGGCATGTCGCTGGCGTGGTACTGGAAAAAACGTCCGCTGCAGCAGTAATCAGGTAAATGAACATCGTTCCGCCGAATTCGGTTAATTTTGCGGCCAGAATTGAATGTCATGCTGGAAAAACTGCAAGCAATAAGAGAAAAGTTTCTGTATCTGGAGGAGCAACTGTCGGATCCCGGCATTGTAGCCGATATGGACAAGTCCAAAAAGGTGAACAAGGAGTATAAAAAGCTCCAGCCAATTGTCACAACAGCCAACCGGTATGAGAAGGTGCTGAATGATATGAACAGCGCCAAAGACGTATTGAATGCCGAGTCGGACCCTGAAATGCGCGACATGGCCAAAGAGGAGATTGCCATGCTTCAACCGGAGCTGGATACACTGGAAGAGGAGTTGAAGGTACTGCTCACTCCCCGTGACCCGGAGGACGAGAAAGATGTTATTTTCGAAATCCGCTCGGGAACAGGCGGCGACGAAGCGGCCCTTTTTGCCGGCGACCTTTATCGTATGTACAGCAAATACTTCGCAGAACAGGGCTGGGAGGTTGAGCTGCTCGAAGAAAATCCGGGTACGGCAGGAGGATATTCCAAACTGGTTCTGGAGGTGAGCGGCGACAATGTTTACGGAAAACTGAAGTTTGAGTCGGGAGCACACCGCGTACAGCGGGTACCTGAAACGGAAGCCAAGGGCAGGGTACACACCTCTGCTGCAACAGTAGCTGTACTGCCCAAGATGGAGCCGGAAGACATTGATATCAGGAAGGAAGATATCCGAACCGATGTATTTCGCGCGTCGGGTGCCGGCGGACAGCACGTAAACAGAACAGAGTCGGGTGTGCGATTCACGCACCTGCCCACCGGTGCTGTAGCAGAGAGTACAGAGAGCCGTTCGCAACATAAAAACCGCGAAATTGCGATGGGGCGACTCATTCAGCAGATTAAAGAGGCCCAGCTGGCCAAAGAGGCCAATGCCCTGTCTTCGCAGCGTCGCAGTCTGGTAGGCTCCGGCGACCGGTCGGAGAAAATACGCACATACAACTGGCCACAGAACCGTGTTACCGATCACCGGCTGGAGGGTGACAACAAGAACTTCAACCTGGATCGTGTTGTGGAGGGAGAGTTGGGTGAACTGATAGAGGCGCTGACAATTGCCGATAATGCGGCAAAACTTCAGGCCGATGTCGCACAGTAAGACCTACTCCCGCTACTGGCGGCTCCGGAAAGCATACAGCGTGGCTGGTACGGTCATGTTCAGCTACCTGTGGCTGACCTTTATCCGGAAGTTTCGCGGACCGGCGTGGTATGAGCGTGCGCTACAGGAATTGCATATCCGGAATGCAGAGCGGGTAAAACAGGCTATACTTGAGTTGAAGGGACTGTTCATCAAACTGGGACAGCTGCTTTCCATTATGGGGAACTTTCTCCCTGCTGCATTTCAGAAGCCCCTTGAAGCCCTGCAGGACCAGATACCGGCCCGGCCACTGGATGAGGTGCGCGACCGTATTTTTATGGAGTTTGGGGCATATCCCGAGACCATTTTCGCGCGTTTTGACGAAAAGCCGCTCGCCGCGGCATCTATTGGTCAGGCTCACCGGGCGCAGCTGCATGACGGTACGGAAGTGGTAGTGAAAGTTCAGCACCTGCACATAGAGCGAATTGCTGCAGTTGATCTGGAGATAATCCGCAGACTCACGGCAATGGTATCATTTTTCTATCATATCAGGGGTATGAACTATATGTACACCCAGATAAAGAAGATGATAGAAGAGGAGCTGGATTTTTACCGTGAGGCTGCCAATATGCAGCTGATAGGGAAAAATCTGGAAAGTGAACCCGGGATAGTGATACCGGAGGTGCACACATCTTGTTCCACGTCAAGGGTGATGACGACCACCTGGCATAGCGGGGTGAAGATATCTGATCTGGAACAGCTGGATGCCTGGGGGCTCGACAGAAGGGAAATTGCCACCTGTGTGCTGCGTGTATATTCAAAAATGGTATTTGCCGACGGGATATATCACGCCGATCCGCATCCGGGAAATATACTTGTGAAACAGGATGGCACGCTTGTTTTGCTCGATTTCGGTGCAGTGGCAGAAATCAGTCCGGCACTTCGGTCGGGAATCCCGATGCTGATAGATGCGGCCATCAAGAAAGATACCCGTGCGATGATTGGTTCGCTGAAAAAGATGGGATTCATTGCGGAGGGCAGAGAGGCAGAGAAAATGGCCGTCAAGATGATTGGAGCAATCCAGGATTTTCTGGAGAATGAGGTGCGTTTTGAGGGAATGAACCTGACGGAGATAAAAGTGAGTCCTTTTAACAACAGTCTGACCAAACTGATCAGTGATGCCGGGCTGAAGGGCCTGAGTGGTGCCGTACAGGTACCCAAAGACTATGTACTATTCAACAGGATGGCCACCTTGTTGCTCGGACTGAGTAGCACGCTGGATCCCATGCTGAATCCGCTCGACGTGATCAGACCCTACGCCAGACGTTTTGTATTTGGCGAAAAAGAGAGCCTTTTTACCTTTGCGGGCAGGGTTTTAAAGCGAGGGGCTACCAATCTGATAGGTTTGCCGGAAGAGATTAACCGCGTACTGACCCTTATACAGCGTGGAGAGCTGGAGTTCAGATCGTTTGATATCCGCGATAGCGCCAAGCTCGTCCACAGCGCGTTGAGGCAAATTATTTTCCTCATACTGTCGCTTTCTACGGCTGCGTTTGGTTGGCTGTTGAGGAAAGAGGGTGACAGAGAGTTGTCGGGAATTGTTTTTGGAGGTGCCGTATTTTGCCTGCTGTGTTTGTTACTGGAGATGAGACGGGGTAGGCGGCTGGAGGATTCGGAGTAAACATTTTCTATAAAAAATCTGTTAAAAAGCCTGTTATTACTTCTCGTCATGAAACTTGAGGCAGAAATAAAGAGTATCAAACCCATGTCGCCGCGTGAACGCGCCGTGGTAAACCTGTTATTTACAGCCAGCTGGCTTGATTGCCGGATAACAAGAATTCTGAGACCCCACGGACTTACTCCCCCTCAGTACAACATACTTCGAATCCTGAACGGCAGCCACCCCCAGGGTCTCTCCGTGCTGGATATCAAAAACCGTATGCTCGACAGGAGCAGCAATGTCAGCCGTCTGGTAGAGAAACTTCGCATTGCCGGACTGGCAGAGCGAATTCAGCACGACGGAGACCGGCGCATGGTAACAGTAAC
>JBEGNB010000382.1:0-15875 GCA_041182785.1 Bacteroidota bacterium | reverse complement strand
GGAGTCCCGCTTCGATTTGTTCGAGGGAGGCTCCGAATCCGAGCCTGCGGTACAGATGTGCCACCCTTCGGGCATCCCAGGGCTTGGAAGCAGATGGCACATAGGGAGCCAGCGGATCGCTCAGGGTGAGCGCATGGCCTCCTTTGGAAGCGTGTAAATCAAATGAAGACATAAATTGATTATTCCAATTGAAGTGCAATAGTAGCAAATTTTATATCTTTAGCGCCGAATTTACGCTTATTTTAATTTCATCCGAGTGTCATGCAGCTTCGTTTTTTCTTCAAAACCCTGTTTTTGGGAGTATTCCCCTGTATTTTGAACGCACAGGAGGTCATTTTTTCGGAAAACTTCGACAGTGGGTGCTCTCTGCCACCGGGATGGTCGGTGCAAATTGCCGGCAATCAGAATGCTGTATGGTATGTTGACAACGGACTGAGGAATAACGACCAGAACGGACTCAGCATGAATGGCTCCTGCTTTCTGGTTATTGACGATGACGCCGTGGGAAACAACACCCCGTCGTATTCCTGCGATGTCATCAGCGCGCCGTTTGATATTTCCCAGTACCCGACTATCTCTCTTTCAGCCGACATACACTACCGCGATCACGGTCCTTCTGCCGAGTCATTTCAGATCCTGCTGTCGGATGAAAACGGTGAACACGTTTTGAGGACGTTTGCGCAGGGCAACTCCACCGGCGACAGTCTGTTTGAGTTCATCACGGCCAAATTCGACCTTTCGTTCATTTCATCGTCGCCCAATGCGCGACTCGTATTCCGATACAACGACGGAGGCGGGTTTGCCTGGTGGGCTGCTGTTGACAATGTCATGGTCACCGGCGGTGGCAATGGTATTAATGTCATGAAAGAGAACTTCAACGACTGCACCAGACCCGCAGGCTGGCAGACGCAAATACTGACAGGTAACCACGACTGGCAGTTCGGCAGCACGCCCAACCCGAAGGCGACCGGAAAAAATCTGGATGGCACTTGTATGGCCTATTTCGACGACGATCTGCTGGGTGATTCGGTACCCTACTCTGCTGTCAGATTGATGTCGCCGTGGTTCGACGGCACGCAGTTCGGCCGGTTTGAACTGAATTTTGATGTAACCTACCGGTATTATCAGGATCGCTTCGCCGTTTATGTGCAAAAAAGTGATGGCTCGGAGTATCCGCTGCTGGAAGTTGAATCGGATCTGGGTGGTCCGCAGTTGCCTTCCTATACCCACATAACCCTTGATCTTTCGGCGTACCGCGATCAGCAGATGCGAATAATATTCGAATACGAGGATGGTCAGACCTGGGCATGGTGGATTGGCATAGACAATGTGAAAGTAACCGGTAACGGAGCGGCCAACGATATATGCAGCAGCGGCCGGGTGCTTTATGATGGGGTGAACTGTCAGGAGGAAAATACCTTTACGGCCCTCTTCGATGGTCCGGCACCAGCGTGCATCAATAAACCCGGTCCAGGGCTCTGGTACACCTGGAAAGCGGGCTTCACAGGCAATGCCGTTTTCCATAGCGGTGCCGACTTCAACGATGTGATTAATGTTTACCGCGGCGATTGTGCACAACTGGAATCGGTAGCCTGTCAGGATCGCGACGAGCACGGATTTACCGGTGAAACAGCCCGTTTTCAGGTAATCGAGGGCGAACAGTACCGAATCCGCGTTTGCGGCAAGGAAGGCGGATTTGGCAAATCGAGAGGTAAAATGTGCGTCCGTATTGATCAGGAGCCAACCCTGCCAGCCACCCCTGTCAATGATGACTGTTCAGGAGCTGCTCAACTGGTGCTGAATGAGCCCTGCACAAATACGGTCAACATCAATGGCAACCCCGGCACGGTTCCATCACTGAATGAATTGGCAAGAGCAGATGTCTGGTACCAGATCACAGCGCCCGACCTGCAGCCCGGAGAAGTACTTGAAATAAAGAGTAATGCAGACTTTTCCGATGTAATTACCCTTTACAGCGGTTCATGCCTTGCGCTTTCCGAAGTGGCAGGGAATCACAAAGGCAACAGACTCAGCATACAGCAATTGAATGCCGGCGAGACATACCTGCTCCAGATTGCCGGTTCTTTCGCCACCGTGGAAGGTGGTGTTTGTCCGGAGGGTGTGACCATCCAGCGCGATGCGCCCGTCAACGACCTTTGCCAGAATGCCATTGAAATTACCGTTGGCGGCGATTGCATGCAGGGAACAAATATCGGAGCAACCTATGGCGGACAGCTCCCCGGTTGTGCTCCGACTGTTTCCGGAGATGTATGGTTCCGCTTCACGGCACCTGCATCCGGCATAGCAAGAATCAACAGCGGAGCAGCATTCCAGCATGTGATGGCCGTTTGGAAGGGCACCTGCGACGTCATGAGTCCGGTGACTTGCCTTGTAAATCCGCTCAGATGTGACGGATATGTAACAGTCGGCGGCCTCACTGCCGGGGAGACATATTACCTGCAGATTGCAGCTCAGCACAGTGCTGCCGGCATTTCCACAGGTGAATTCTGTATCAGAATTACCGACGGAGTGGCGCAGCCCGACTACACTCCACTTGAAATGACCGTGGAAGAGCGGTGTATGGACGTTGATGTAGCCCGACTCGACATCAGTATTTCGGGCGGAACACCACCCTACTCGGTATATGGCAACCAGCATAACGAAATGCTGCCTGCCGGATCTGCCTACTTCACGGTGGTGGAAGATGCCAGTGGCTGCCAGACCAGCTTCACGGGCGTGATTGATGCCTGCTTGGGAAGTATCTGCAATCTGGCTGCCACTATGGCCGTCACGGACCCGAATTGCCACAATTCCAGCGATGGAAATATTATCCTGACGGTGGCCAGCGGAACCGGACCGTACCTGTACCTGTGGTCAGACGGAACAACAAATTCTGTCCTCGCGGGCGCAGGCGCAGGTGTACACAGCGTGACCATCACAGATGCCCTTGAGTGCGAACTGGTATTGTCTGACACCCTGCACAACCCGGCCCCCGTACTTATTGCACCGCTGAACGTAATAAACCCCTCTCAAAACCAGCAAAATGGTGTTGTGGAGATAGAAACAAGCGGAACACAAGGAAGCATTCAGGCATTGTGGATACGCAACGGCACTCCCCTTCCTCCATCGGGTACACCGAACCTGTACAATGCAGCAGCAGGTAATTACACACTGGTTATCACCGATGAAAAAGGGTGTACGGCGCAATTTGAGATTACACTGACCGAAACTGTTTCGGCCTCCGAAGCCGGTGAAGAAGCGTTTGCCGAAATATTTCCCAATCCTACACATGCAAAAGCCACATTGGCGGTAGCATTCACACAGCCGCGGGATTTATACATCTCCCTCACCGATGAAAGTGGAAAGCTGATCAGCTACCGGGCCGAAAAGCAGGTACAGGAGCAAAACATACCCATAGATGTCAGTCTGTTGCCTGCCGGTACCTATCAGTTGCGGATCGTGAGCAGAGAAGGCCACTTTACACGACAGCTGGTCAAACAATAAAAACGGATGGAGCAACCTGCCCGGTTCCGGGATGTGTATGAGATGTACTCAGACATGGTCTATAACCTTTGTCTGAACTATTTACAGAACCGGGAGGATGCTGAAGAAGCCACACAGGACGTGTTTGTCAAAGTGTACGACAAGCTGTCAGCCTTCAGGAGTGAGTCGTCGCTGAAAACCTGGATTTACCGTATTGCCGTCAACCACTGTCACGACAGGGTAAAGTCGAGAAAGCGGATTTGGTGGAAAACACTCCTGACACTCGATAATGGCCCGGAGCGTGCAGAATTTGCCCGCTTCGATCACCCCGGCGTACAGCTGGAGGACAGAGAAGCCCTTGAGTTATTGTACCGGCAGATAAATGCCTTGCCGGAACAGCAGAAAACAGCCATCATTCTGCGGTATCTGGAAAACCTTTCGCCACCCGAAATTGCTGCGATCATGTCGCTTTCGGTAAAAGCGGTTGAATCCCTCCTGCAAAGGGGCAAGCTGAAATTACAAGGGTAGAAAAAGCCGTAACTTTGCTGCAACTTTTATTGCCTGATTTGTGTTCGGAGTCAGTCAATTCATCCGAGTGTGACCACCAGGTGGCATAGATCGCACCCGGGATTTTCTGCCGATAGTAAAGACAAGTGTTTTCCTGGCTCGGCGAAAGAATTCCGGACACGCTCTTGCGACCAATTGGTTGCCCAAATACTCTACCATGCATTCATCCCTCAGAGCAGCCGTAAACGACCTTGAACGACACAAGCGATTAATCCGAATAAGCGAAGAGGTAAATCCAGACCTCGAGATGGCCGAAATTCACCGGCAGATCTTCGAGAAACAGGGTCCTGCCATCTTGTTCGAACGCGTGAAAGGGAGCCCTTTTCAGGCAGTAAGCAATATATATGGTACGTTTGAACAGACCGCCTTTCTTTTCAGGCATACCCTTGAAAAAGTAAAACGCGTCATTGAGCTCAAGAAGGATCCCCTGCAGGCTCTGAAAAATCCGCTGCACTATGCAGGCGCCCCGCTCACTGCCCTGTCGGCTCTTCCGATGAAAAGCCGTTTCGGCGCACCTGTTACCTGGGGCACCACTACCATAGATCAGATTCCAATGGTGAAGGGGTGGCCCATGGACGGCGGCGCTTTTGTCACCATGCCGCAGGTATATACAGAGGATCCCGACAAGCGCGGCCCGATGAATGCCAATCTGGGTATGTACAGAGTACAGCTGAGCGGCAACAACTACGAAATGAACCGGGAGATTGGCATGCACTACCAGCTCCACAGGGGTATTGGCGTGCACCATGAAAAGTACAACCGGCTCGACGAGCCGTTTCTGTGTTCAGTCTTTGTGGGTGGTCCTCCGAGCCACGCCTTCTCGGCCATCATGCCGCTGCCGGAGGGACTCAGCGAACTGACATTTGCCGGGATGCTGGCAGGACGCCGGTTCAGATACACCTACCGCGACGGACACCTGCTGAGCAGCGATGCCGATTTTGTGATTACCGGCGAGATATTGAAGGGTGTGAAAAAACCGGAAGGTCCGTTTGGCGACCATTTGGGTTATTACTCGCTCACCCACGATTTCCCGGTGATGAAAGTGCACAAAGTGTGGCACCGGAAAGATCCGCTCTGGCATTTTTCAGTTGTCGGCCGTCCGCCTATGGAAGACAGCAGTTTTGGATGGCTCATACACGAGCTGGTGGCCCCGCTCACCCCGCAGGAGTTTCCCGGACTGAAGGAGCTGCATGCCGTTGACGCGGCGGGGGTACACCCTTTATTATTGGCCATCGGGCACGAGCGCTACATGCCTTTCCGCGAGCGAGCGCCCGAGGAAATACTCACCATCGCCAACCGCATACTCGGCACCGGGCAGACATCGCTGGCCAAGTACCTGTTTATCGCAGCATCTGACGACAACCCGAAACTGGACACACATAACATACCTGTCTTTTTCAGGCACTTCATGGAGCGTGTTGACTGGCGCCGCGATCTGCACTTCTACACACGCACCACCATTGATACACTGGACTACTCGGGGTCAGGCTGGAATGCAGGCTCCAAAGTAGTTGTTGCCTGCCGGGGTGAAAAACTCCGCGAACCTGCCACATCCGTTCCTGCCTCGCTGAGACTTCCCGACGGATTCAGCAATCCGCAGATATGCCTGCCCGGAATTATGGCTGTGGAAGCACCTGCCTTCACTGCCAATGCGCAGGGCAGAGCCGAAGCAGAGCGGTTCTGCGCGGCTATGGACGGACAGGAGTTATCGGAAGTACCACTGATTGTACTGGCCGACGACAGCAGTTTCACCGCAGCTACACTCAATAACTATCTGTGGGTTACCTATACCCGCTCCAACCCGAGTCATGATATATATGGTGTACGAACGTTCACCGAAGACAAGCACTGGGGGTGTCACGGTTCATTGGTTATAGATGCCCGGAAAAAGCCGCATCATGCGCCCGAACTGGTACCGGATCCCGATGTTCAGCGCCGCGTTCAGGAGCTTTTGAAAAAATATGGCTACGGCGATTAATTTTTTTTCAAAGATGCTTGGTGATTTGAATCAGGTGATATTATCTTTGCAGCGCTTTCGACAGAAGGCCCGTTCGTCTAGGGGTTAGGACACGTCCCTTTCACGGATGAAACACGGGTTCGATTCCCGTACGGGCTACTTAGACAGTTTATAAACCCTTGTAAGTGAATAACTTGCGAGGGTTTTTTCTTTTGGAGCCGATGCGTTGACATCATTTTATGCCTGTTTCCCGGTTCAGGTCAGCGGCCAAATCAACAGAACCTTATTTTTCTTTAAAACTTTTTGTTTATTACCAGAAGATTGTGACCTTTGCGGTTTAACAGTCAGAAATAAACCATGTCGTACTCAGTCAGAATTGCCCCAATAACAGGAATACCGGCCCGGAAGGTAGAGGCCGTTATACAGCTCCTCGAAAGCGGTGCTACCATCCCGTTCATTGCCCGTTACCGGAAGGAAGCCACCGGCGAGCTGGACGAAGTGCAGATTGGCGACATTCAGGATGCCTGGAAAAAGCTGCTGGAACTGGATAAACGCCGGGAAACCATACTTCAGAGCATAGAGGAGCAGGGTAAACTGACGCCGGAACTGAAGGCTGCCATCGAGAAGGCTGCCACTATGACCGAGCTGGAAGACCTGTACCTGCCTTACCGCCCCAAGCGCAAAACAAGGGCAACTGTAGCGATCGAAAAAGGCCTCGAACCGCTCGCCAAACAGATTTTTTCCCAGAAAGACAAGGAAGTGGAAACGATTGCTGCCCGCTTCATCACTGATCAGGTGCCTTCCGTTGACGATGCGCTGCAGGGTGCCCGCGACATTATCGCCGAATGGGTCTCCGAAGATCTTCGCGCGCGCGACAAGGTGCGCCGCCACTTCGACCGCTGGTCGGTAATTTCCGCCCGGCTTGTGAAGGGCAAGGAAGAGGCCGCTGCCAAATACCGCGATTACTTCGACTGGAGTGAACCGCTCGACAAGTGCCCCAGTCACCGCCTGCTCGCCATGCGCAGGGCTGAAGAGGAGGGTTTCCTGCGTGTTTCCATTGCTCCGGAAGAGGAAAAAGCCGTCAACGACCTGGAAAATATATTCGTGACGGGTTACGGAGATAGTGCGTCGCAGGTGCGCACTGCCGTTAAGGACAGTTATAAACGACTGCTGCAACCCGGCATCGAAACTGAATTTCGGAATGCCTCCAAAGAGAAGGCCGACCAGGAAGCTATCCGCGTTTCACGGAAAATCTGCGCCAGCTGCTTCTGTCAGCTCCACTCGGTGAAAAGCGTATCATGGGTATTGACCCCGGTTTCCGCACCGGCTGCAAGGTAATCTGCCTCGACGCCAACGGAAATCTGCTGTACAACACGGCTATTTATCCGCATGAACCACAAAAACGCGTCTTCGAAAGTCAGGCCGAAATTGAACACCTGGTGGATAAATACGGCATTGAGGCTATTTCCGTTGGAAATGGCACAGCGGGTCGCGAAACCATGGACTTTCTCCGGAAAATCAAATTTGCCACGCCCGTCGAAATCTTTCAGGTGAATGAAGCCGGAGCCTCTATCTACTCCGCCAGCGAGGTGGCCCGTGAGGAGTTCCCGAAAGAAGACGTGACGGTGCGCGGAGCGGTGAGTATCGGCCGCAGACTCATGGACCCCCTGGCAGAACTTGTCAAGATAGATCCCAAAAGTATCGGTGTGGGCCAGTACCAGCACGATGTGAACCAGACGATGCTCAAAGACAGCCTTGACCGAACGGTAGAAAGCTGTGTTAACAGCGTAGGCATCAACCTGAACACTGCCAGCAAGCACCTGCTTACGTACGTATCAGGCCTGGGACCCTCCCTGGCTCAGAATATCGTACAGTTCAGGGCCGAAAACGGACCGTTTAAAAAACGCAGCGAGCTCAAAAAAGTACCTCGCCTGGGCGACAAGGCCTTCGAACAGTGCGCAGGATTCCTTCGCATACGCGAGGCCGTCAATCCGCTCGACAACACCGCCGTGCACCCCGAGCGATATGCCCTCGTGGAACAGATAGCTGATGATCTGGGCTGCAAGGTAGCTGATTTGATACGCGACCGCTCGGTACGCGTCAAGATTGACCTGAAAAAGTACGTGAAGGGCGATGTGGGCCTCCCTACCCTGCAGGATATCATGAAGGAACTGGAAAAGCCGGGACTCGACCCGCGGGGAGCCGCCAAACCCTTCGAATTCGGCAATGTTCACTCTATGGAAGATCTGCACGAAGGCATGATTCTACCTGGAATCGTCACCAACATCACCAATTTCGGCGCCTTTGTTGATATTGGTGTGAAAGAAAGCGGACTGGTCCATGTATCACAGATGGCCGACAAGTTCGTCAAGAACCCGATGGACGTGGTAACGCTCGGTCAGCAAGTAACAGTGAGAGTGGTCGAGGTTGACCTCGCGCGCAAGCGCGTGGCACTCAGTATGCGGCTCTGACCACTTTCACTTTCTTTTTTTCATTGAGGTAGGGTGTTCCGGATGTGATTACCGCATCCACATTCGCCAGACCGGTAGAAATCACCGCAAGGCCTTTCTCCAATCGGTCAATCACCACCGGTACCTTCCTCACTGTGACACTGTCCGGATTGATTACATAAACGTATGCTGCACTGCCATCGCCTTCCACAATTGCTTCGATGGGAATGGCCGTCTGCCGGATATTTTTGGGCGGAGCTACTTCCAGGGTGGCAAACAGGCCGGGAGCTAGTCGCTTGCCTTTGGCCTGAATACTGAACTCTACCTGATACAGTCCGTTGGACGGATCGGCAGATGGTGCCAGTTCGGTTACTTTGCCACTGAACACCTCTCCGGGCCATGCATCCAGCCTGATACTGGCAGGAGTACCTGTCGAAAGCCGGGCCCAGTCGCGGTCGGAGACAGCTGCACGTACAACCCAGTCGTCGGGGCCCGTCTCAAAAAGTACCAGTACCGGCATTCCGGGACCGGTTAGCTCCCCTTCGTTGGATAGTTTTTTGATGATTTTACCCGATTTTCCGGCTCTTATTTCAGAGAATTTCTGATTGAAAGCGGCAATCCTGACAGTTTCGGCAGCTACATCACGGGCAGTAGTGGCATTCTGGAGCAACTCCAGCGTAGCGCTGCTGTCGCGATAAAGACCCTGTACCCTGCCGAGATCGCGTTCGGCCTTGGCGAGACCCTCTCTGGCCTGCTGAACCTGCGCGTCAATTTCCGTTTTGTCGAGTTCTGCCAGCAACTGACCGGCGCGTACCTGATCACCTTCTCCGACATAAATACGCCTGATAATTCCGCCGGTTTTGAATGAGAGCCGCTGTTCGCTGCGAGAAGTAATAATTCCACTCAACTTGAGTGGCGACCCGTTGACAGAGCCGTTAACAGGGTGCAGAGAAACGGGAATAACGTCTTCCTGATCCGTTGAAGCTACCGGGGCAGCGGGCTTGTCACCCGTACAGGCGACCGTCAGCATAGCAATAAAAAGAAACAAGATTGAATTACGCATGGCAGTGATGTTATTGAAGTCCGGCTGATTTTCTGAGGGCGGCCTCTTTGATGAGCAGATTGGCTCGGGCAATTACCTCTTGCTGACGGGCAGTGTCCACCCTGTTTTTGGCATCGAGAAACTCGAGCAGAAGTGCCTGTCCGGCCCTGTATTTATTGTTGGTGATACGGAAAATAGCTTCGGCAGCTTCGACATTTTTCCGGGCCGACAGAAGGGCAAACCGGGCAGCTTCAAAGGCATTGTACGAAGCAATAATATCCAGTTTCACCTGTTCCGTGACCTGTCGGAGTTCCGCGTCCGCGATTCGGGCGTTCAAACGGCTTTCCTGACTTTTGCTGCGGTTGAGGCCACCGTTGTAAATCGGATAGGAGACACCTATCTGAGTGAGTACATAAGCCTGGTCATTGGTAAAATCATAACCAAACCCCTGAAAACCGGCAGATCCGCCTATGTACACGTCCGGGAGCTTTTGATTGGCTTCATTCCTTTTCACATCAGCCATAGCCGCCGTGTTGAACGACTCCAGCGCCTTCAATTCTGCCCTGCGTTCAGTGGCATTCTGAAGGAGCTCATCCAGCACGTAAGCCTGAACAGGGGTGCCTGAGAGCAGCGTATCTGCCGTTACGGGGCGCTGAAGATCAGCCCCGATCAGGTAATTGAAATACGAACGGGCCGAGTTTTCGAGTGAAACGGTGTTAAAAATTTCGTTTTCCACTTTTGAAAGTTCATATTCGGCCGTACTTACCACATCGGAAGTGGCCACATCGTTCTTAACCAGTGACTGGTTGAATCGTTTCAGCTCAAGCAGCACATCCTTCGATTTCAACCATATTTCCCGGAGCTCCAGTGACTGGAGGTACTGAATATATGCCTGGGTAATTTCTCCTGACAGCGACACCTCCCTTGCATCGCGCAGGGCAATACGGCCCGCGACCTCACTTTCCCTGATCGTTTTCAGGTATTTCAGGTCGGTATTGTAAACCGGATACGCGAAATTGAACTTTGTTTCCTGAAAGTTGGTGGGTATAAAACGCACCTTCGTATTTTCTATCTGGGGAAACAAAGACGTCTGTGTGAGGAAATTCAGGGTGGAATACACCGGATTGAGCAGGTCGCCAACAGGAAAATCGAGCGATCGGCCTCCCGCAGCCAGCAGGTATGATGCATTGAATTCGACCGAAGGCTTCGCGCTGGCGCGTGCCTGTGCAAGTAATGCGCGCGAGCGTTCAATATCCAGCTCACTTTTCAGCACAGAAAGATTGTTGGCCAGTCCTTCCTTGATGTATGCATCCAGGACCGGGCTTCTCTGAGCCTGCGCAGAATACAGCGGAAAAAGGAAAACAAACAGGAAAAATGGCCAGAAACAAGCGCCAGAAAACCGTAAAGCAGAGTAAAATGACTTCATTCGAGCAAAAGTGAGCGATGCAATAAAATTACTGAGTACCTTAGCGTCATGAATCAGCAAGTACACTTCCTGGAAACTCAGGATATTTTTGAAAAGGTGATGGCTGAAATAGCGAGCCATCCATGGATTGGATTTGATACAGAATTCGTCGGAGAGAAGTACTACATTCCGGTTTTGGGGCTGCTCCAGATTATAGCAGGTAACGATATTTACCTCGTTGATACCATAAAAATCAGGAATCTGGACGCTTTTCTCAGAATTGTATCGGATCCGGAAGTTCTTAAGATTACACATGCTGGCGACAATGATTACCGGCTATTGTTTACGCTTTTCGGTGTGACTCCCCGGAATACCTTCGACACGCAGATTGCCGCAGGCTTCGTCGGCTACAACTACCCGAGCGGTTTTGGCAAAATTGTGGAGAAAGAATTGCGGGTGACGCTCGCGAAAAGCCACACTGTAGCAGATTGGGAGGCCCGCCCCCTCGATCCCAAAGCAGTAGAATATGCCATTGAGGATGTCAAGTACCTGCCGGCACTGCATGAACAACTGACCCGAAAACTGAAGCGTCATCACAGAGAATCGTGGGCCCGCGAAGAGAACAGAAAGTGGGAAGTACCTTCGTTCTATGCAGTTGACCCGGATAGAGAACTGTTTTCCAACGATTTGGTTCACCAGCTAGACGCTCGCGAGAAGGTTTTTCTCATGCGCCTGTACAGATGGCGTATCAAGACCGCGTCAGAATTGAATATTCCGCGCGAAACGGTGCTCCAGAGCAGGTATATCAGCACCATCGTCAGGGCGACAAAAGGCGGTGCCAATTCGTTCAAAGCCAACAGAACCATGCACGAAAATGTATGGAAGAAACACCTGGACACCTGGCAGCAACTGTGGAAGGAACCCGCCACACCCGACGAGCGTTCCATCCTCGACGGGCTGGTCAGGCCGGCACAGGAAGATCCGGAGCGCGAGTGGACGATGGAACTGCTCTATCATTTTGTGAAGAAGCAATGCCTCGAACACGAAATCAGTGCAGCCCTGCTCCTGCCCCGGGGCGATTTCAACCGGCTCAAATCGGGCTCCGAAGACTTTGACCACTCGCTGCTGGAGGGCTGGAGAGCCGAACTGCTCGGCGACGGCCTCGTCCAGTGGCTCCGCGAGGGAGGTCCCGTGAGTGTCCACTGGAACGACCGGGAATGTCTGTTAAAAATGTAATACCCATGCACCATATCCTCGATATACAGGGCTTGTCGGTCAGGTTTGGCAATACGCATGCGGTAAATCAAATCTCGCTGAAACTTCCCCCGGGGAAAACCCTCGGTATCGTGGGTGAATCGGGCTCCGGCAAGTCTGTGACCGCGCTCTCCATTATGCGCCTCCTGCCGCCGGAGGCCGTGAGCAGCGGTAAGATTCTGTTCCAACCAGACCCTGGCGCAGCTCCTCTGAATTTGCTCGGGCTCTCCGAACAGGAGCTCACACGGGTGCGCGGTAAAAGTATATCCATGGTATTTCAAGAGCCCATGACGTCGCTGAATCCGGTTTTCAGATGCGGCGTACAGGTGACGGAAGCCATACAGCACCATAAAAATACCGGATACAGCGAGGCACGAAGTGAGGTGATGCACCTTTTCGAACTGGTTAAACTGCCCGATCCGGAACGTATTTTCAATGCTTACCCGCACCAGATCAGCGGTGGACAAAAACAGCGGGTAATGATCGCCATGGCCATGGCCTGCCAGCCCAGGGTGCTGATTGCCGACGAGCCCACCACGGCCCTGGATGTAACTGTTCAGCGCTCCATTCTGGAACTGCTTTGCGAACTGAAGGAATCTACCGGACTCTCCATGATTTTTATCAGCCACGATCTGGGAGTCATCTCCGAGATATGCGACGAGGTAGCCGTCATGTACAGGGGCGACCTCGTGGAAGAAGGGGCTGTAAGCGAGATTTTCAAACATCCGAAACACGCCTACTCCCGCGGACTGGTGGCCTGCAGGCCTGATCCCGACAAGCAGGTAAAAAGGCTCCCCACCGTCAGCGATTTTCTCGAGAACCGCACTTTCGACGCTGCCGTGATCGGCAGGGAGGAAATACGGACACGCAGGCAGGGACTTTACACGCAGAAACCCCTCCTGAGGGCAGAGGCTGTCAGCGTAAGATATCCGCGAAGAAAGAACTGGTACGGCAAAGTGGTGGAATGGACCAACGCGGTGGAGGAGGTTTCTTTTGATATTTATCCGGGTGAAACTTTCGGACTGGCGGGAGAATCAGGCTGCGGAAAAACCACACTGGGCAGATCCATTGCCCGGCTTGTGCAGGCATCCTCCGGAAAAATCACCTACAACGAAAATCTGGTCAGCGATCTGACGGAGGCTCAGTTCAAGCCTTTCAGGAAAGACATTCAGGTTGTTTTTCAGGATCCATATTCCTCTCTGAACCCGCGCATGACAATCGGTTCGGCTATTGAAGAACCGATGGAAGTGCACAAGCTGCACGGCAGCAAGCAGGCGAGACGCGAAAAAACCATGGAGCTGCTGAGAACCGTTGGTTTGCAACCGGAACACTACCAGCGATACCCGCACGAGTTTTCGGGCGGACAGAGGCAGCGGATATGCCTCGCACGCGCGCTCGCACCCGAGCCGCGACTCCTGATTTGTGATGAAATGGTTTCGGCACTCGACGTATCAGTGCAGGCGACCATCCTGAACCTGCTGCAGGATTTGCAGGCGCAGTTCGGACTCACCTACCTGTTTATCTCTCACGACCTGAGTGTAATCAGGCAGATGTGCGACCGTCTGATGGTCATGAAAAGCGGCAAAACCGACGCAACGGGATTCCCCGATGAACTGTACAGCCATCCACCCACCGACTACATCAAAAAACTGATTGAAGCAATTCCGGGCAGGCGATCAGAGTAGTGCCGCTCCGAATACGCCGGCGCTGTCGCCCAGCTGTGGTTTCATGAAAACAGTGTCCACGCGGGTGTTGAACACATGTTTGCGGAGGGCCTCCACCCCGTCGGTATAGAGCCGGTCTATATTACCTACGCCCCCGCCTATGACAATGAGATCCGGATCAACAATATTCACGACCACCGCGATGGCCTTGCCGAAGAAATGTACCAGTCTGTCAATTGTTTCAACAGCATGGTGATCTTCACCGGTGGCTGCCCGCAGGGCAATATCGTGCAGGTGCAGGTGCTGTCCGCTGATACTGGCATAGTAGCGCTCGGTAGCCGGACCGGATATAACCGTTTCCACGCAACCAACCTTGCCGCAGTAACATTTGCCGCCGCTTTCATCGAGGAAGTTGTGTCCCCATTCGCCGGCGATGCCCTGTTTGCCGTTTAAAACCTTACCGCGCACGACGATACCACCGCCCACGCCGGTACCCATAATCACCCCGAAAACCACCTCGGGTTTGGGAGTCAGATCCTTGCCGGCGCCGAGCATTGCCTCGGCCACTGCGAAACAGTTGGCATCATTAGCCAGTTTAACCGGTATTCCAAGTCTCTTTTCCAGATCCACATTGAAAGGTTTGCCGATAAGTGCCGTGGTATTGGCATTTTTGATGACACCGGTGTTGGGATCGAGGGCACCCGGGTGACCCAGACCAATAGAAGCGGGTGTGGCACCCGATGCTTCCTTCATCATGTCAACCAGTTTGGCTACCTGTCCGATAATATGTTCGTATCCCTGATCAGCTTCCGTCGGAATACGCATTCTGTGCAGTGCAACAGGATGTTCTGCGCTTTCAAGAATAGCGCCTTCTATTTTAGTGCCTCCGAGATCCAGTCCCCAGTACATAATAAAAAATGATTTGCAGTGAAACGCCTGCAAGGTATGAGATATCGGAAAAAGGATGAAAAATAATTACAGGTCAGAGACCGGTTGACTTCTCCATCGCTTCGGTATATCTGGTACCGACGACAGAAATCTGTGCGGTAGCCGTTTCGATTTCCGCCAGTTCTTCAGGACTCAGCTCTATGTATGCTGCTGCAATATTTTCTGTCAGACGATGCATTTTGGTGGTGCCTGGAATCGGGACAATCCAGGGCTTCTGCGCCAGAACCCAGGCGAGTGCTATCTGAGCCGGAGTGGCATTTTTTCGTTCAGCGAACAGGTGCAGGAGGTCGAGTAATCTTTTATTGGCTACTCGTGCCTCTTCTGTAAACCGGGGGAGAATTCTGCGCAAATCACCTTCGGCAAACTGAGTGTGTTCGTCAATTTTTCCTGCGAGGAAGCCCTTGCCGATCGGACTGAACGCCACCAGCCCAATACCAAGCTCTTCAATACACGGGATAATCTCCCGTTCATGCTGCCTTGTCCAGAGCGAGTATTCACTTTGAAGGGCCGTGACAGGCTGAACCGCATGTGCGCGCCTGATAGTACTGGCTCCAGCTTCCGACAGTCCGAAAAAACGGGCCTTCCCCTCCCGAATCAGATCCTGTACGGTACCTGCCACATCCTCAATAGGAACGGAAGGATCAACACGGTGCTGATAAAGAAGATCAATGGTATCCACACGCAGCCGTCTGAGCGAGCCCTCCACGGCTTTTCTGATTTGCCCGGGGCGACTGTTTATGCCGGTCATTTTCCCGTCAACAATATTAAAACCAAATTTGGTGGCAATAGCAACCCTGTTCCGGAAAGGCGCCAAAGCCTCACCAACCAGCTCTTCATTGGTATAAGCCCCATAAACCTCAGCGGTATCGAAAAATGTGACACCTTGTTCTACGGAAGCATGCAACAGGGCGATACTGTCTTTTTTCTCCGGAAATGGAGTGTAACTAAAACTCATTCCCATACAACCCAGGCCTATGGCCGAGACCTCCAGATGGGTACCCAGCATTCTTTTTTTCATATTATATCAATTTTGACCGCACAAAGGAATATCGGAACACAGTATTATTTAAACGATTTTCAAACAAAAAAGTACTAATAAGAAACA
>JBEGNB010000381.1:0-31155 GCA_041182785.1 Bacteroidota bacterium | reverse complement strand
GACATACTGGATATCGCCCACTAAAAGTTGTCAAAAATTTTCAGCACAGGCTGACAACTATAGAAAAATGCCCGAGAGGGTAAAGAAAACCGAAGGCGGGGGCCCTCCGGCTCTTTCAAAGGAGAGAGAGCGGAGGGCTGTTTTTTTGTGGCCGTTCCAACCGATGTTTTATTTCCTGAAAGACATATCACCGGGTTCTGTTCATCAGTATCCGGTATTTTTTTAACCATAAACAGCCGTTTTCTTGGTTTTTTGGCTAAATCGTCTTACATTTGCGGCCGATTTTTCAAAAAGTTCATTTTTTTAACGTAACAGACTGATAATGAGACATTACGAAGTCACCTTCATCGTAGATCCAGTCCTGTCGGGCGATGAAGTAAAAGCGACAGCGGAACACATCCAGAAAGATTTGAAGCATTTCGGAGCTTCAATTCTCCATGTGGATGAGGTTGGCCTCCGTCAATTGGCCTACCCGATCAACAAGCGTTCGACGGGTTTTTACTATTGTGTTGAATTTGGCACAGTAGAAGCCGACTGGCTGGCAAAATTCGAGCTGAACATGAAGCGCAACGAGCGTCTGCTCCGCTTCCTCACCGTCAAGCTCGACAAATACGGCGTCAAATATAACGATGACAAGCGTAACGGCCGCATTGGCTCCCGTGCCAAGAACGCGGTTGCCGAAGCTGCTCCTGCTGCCGAAACTGCGGTTTCTGCACCTGGTGTTGTTGATCTCGACGCCTGATCCCCTTTTTCTCACTAACATTCAATACTCAGCCATATGCCAGCTTCAAGAGAAGATGTAAAGTTCCTGAGCAACCCTAAAATCGGTCTCCGGAACAAAAAATATTGCCGTTTCCGCAAATTCGGCATCAAGTACATTGACTACAAAGACCCGGATTTCCTCCTCCAGTTCATCAACGAACAGGGTAAGCTTCTGCCACGCCGTATCACGGGCAACAGCCTCAAATACCAGCGTCGCGTTTCTACTGCTGTCAAGCGTGCTCGTCACCTGGCTATCCTGCCGTACGTAGCCGATCTGATGAAGTAAGCTTCACGGAGGAACCTTTCTCACATTTTCAAAATCTTTGATCAATGAATATTATTCTGCTCGAACATATTGAAAAGGTAGGCGCCAAACATGAAGTCGTTAAAGTGAAAGACGGCTACGGACGCAACTACCTCATCCCGAAAGGGCTCGCCATTGTGGCGAACAAGCCTAACCTGGCCCGCCTTGAGGGATTGAAAAAACAGGCTGCCAAAAAAGAAGGCGCCATCATCGCTGCCAGCAAGGAACTGGCCGCCAAGCTGCAGGGCGTAACCCTGAAAATCGCTGCCAAAGCCGGCGAGTCAGGCCGTCTGTTCGGTTCTGTATCCAGCCAGCACATCGTCAAGGCGCTTGCTGCTCACGGTGTTGACGTGGACAAGCGTATTGTAGAGATGCCGGAGGACGTGAAGGAACTCGGAACTTACAAGGCGATTGTTAAATTCCACCCGGAAGTACACGCAGAAGTGGCCTTCGAAGTGGTTTCTGAAGGTGCTGGTGAAGAGTAAACAGTAGCTGTACTGCCTTATAAAAATGGGTCGCACCGGTTTCGGAGCGACCCATTTTGTTTGTCCGGGATGCAACTCAGCGTCTTTTTCCGAGCTGCAGATTGACAAAAAAGTTGATGAAAACCCGGTTGTTTATTTCTTCGCTGACAAATATGGGTGCTTTTTGCCCGAATACATCAACCGCTACTCCTATCTCCAGCGCCTTGACCATCTCGTCGAATGCACCCCAGTCCATGTGGTATGCCAGAGAGGCGTTAATGCCCGGCATGAAAGAAATCTCCCGTAGCCCTCTCGAAAAGGCGGAAGCCCCCAGAATACGGGTATTGTCGAGAAATACAGACGCATTCCCTTCTGTATAGCGCTGATGAATGATTCTGAACGTGGTACTGTTTTCTCCCTGATAGGCGAGGGCGAGATAATACGGCTTCAGGATACCCAGGGTAGGACCGATATTATAGCTCATACCAACTGCTACTCCCCGTTGCCGGGCTTTTTCGGAATAGTATCTTTTGGCGCCCCAGCCTGCGCGAAGTGCCAGAAGCGTATTGGTTTTCCCGTAAACGAATGGTCTGAACGCACGGCTTACCCTCGGGTCGCTGTTTTGACGCTGCTCCTTGGGGTGCCTGATTTCGCCAACACTGGCATACCACGTTTTGGTCTTGTAATAGGTGCGCAGGTTGCCGAATTCCATACCTACAGACATATTCCGGTTGGTAGCCAGCCGTGCATTGAATGTGCGTTCGCGGTTATAGATAATGCCGACTTCCTGAGAAGGGGCAATACCGCCCTGCGCTACACAGACAGATGTAGCGGAAAGCAGAAGCAGAACTGGTATCAGTACTCGGCGCATATTTGATAATTCAGGTTTCAAAAGTAAGGGAAAATCACTCTCCGTGGTCCATTCTTTCCAGCAAACGGGATGTGATACGCATGAAATCCATTTCCGTGATGATTCCAACCAGATCTTTCCCCTTGACAACGGGCAGGCAGCCGATGCGGTGTTCCCGCATTTTGTTCATTGCTTCCAGGATAGTTGACTCGGGCGTAACAGTTATGGGTTTCTCAATCATAACGTCTTTAACGCATGTCAGCGTCTGTTGTTCAGCGCCGTGCATCTGGGCGAAGTGCCTGAGCAGGATACGCGATGACACCAGTCCGATCAGTTCGCCCTTGTTATTTTCCACGGGCATGTAGCGGATACGGCGCCAGTCCATAATCTCGGCCACCAGCTCTACCAGATCGTCGCGCTGAACGGTAAACAGATCTGTTGACATGAATTCCTCGACTTTGATACGCGAAGGTCGCCACTTTTCCAGTGCACCTATTACCGACTCGTCCCAGGTGTGCACCGGTTTGTTTTCCTGCTGATTTTTGATGATAGCTGCCGTGAGTGCTGCAACGGCTTCGTCGTTGGTGACCTCTTTCTTCAGGGCAGTGAACGTGCGAAGTGCCCAGCGCGCGCCCGTTTTGTGTTCCCTGGCGCGGGCCTCAATAATATCGAGGTATCTGGATATGTCTTCCGCACGTACATTCCTTTTTTTAAGACCTTCTTTGGCCAAAGGAAGAAGTTCTTTGAGAATCAGCTCTGGCACCGGAGTTTTGGCGTCTTTCAGCCAGGAAAAAGTGGTATCAATACCGAATTTAGCTGCTTTCAGAAAGTTGTCGCGGGCATCGGCAAAGTCAATATGACGGGTGATATCGGGATAGTGATCGCCCATGGCTATCATGGTTCCTAGCCAGAATGCGGCGTTTGCCACTTCATCAACGGTGGTTGGCCCGGCAGGCATTACCCTGTTTTCTATACGCAGGTGCGGCTTCCCGTTGGGAGATATACCGTAGCAGGGGCGGTTCCAGCGGTAAACTGTCGAGTTGTGAATCTGCAGGGCGCGAAGTTTTGGGGTGATACCTTCTTCGATCATCTGTAGAGAGTCTTCCTCGATAGCACCTGCGAGCAAAACCCTGAAACGGCTGATGTCTTCCTTGTAAATTTCGGTAATATCACCCCGGAGCCATCCGGAACCAAAGTTTACGCGCGGCAGGCGCTCGCGCATGTGATCGTTTGTGGTGCGTGTAT
This sequence comes from Bacteroidota bacterium, assembly GCA_041182785.1. GTDB lineage: Bacteria > Bacteroidota > Bacteroidia > Chitinophagales > Saprospiraceae > M3007. Next base: position 27,530 of record JBEGNB010000381.1, on the reverse strand, counting down.
CGAGGCTTTGCTGGAACAGGGCGATACGCGTTTCGTGCCACAGTCGCCGCCCGAAAACCAGTGGCGAGTTGGCTGAAATGGCAATCATGGGAGCTGCCAGTACCTGCGCGATATTGTACATCTTCACAAATTCGGCGGGGGAGACCTGCAGATGTACCTGAAAACTGGTGTTGCAGGCTTCGAGCAGGGGAGAGTCGTGCTTGACGAGCAACTCGTCTATGCCTTCCACGCGCAACTCGAAGGCGCTGCCGAGCAGGTGTTTCTGAATGGCAGCCATCAGGGCGAAATAGCGGTCTTTTGGCGTGAGATTGTGCATCTCCAGATCATACTTTCGCAGGGTGGGCAAAATACCGCACAGCACCAGACTGGCATCGAATTCGTCGAGTACAGTCTGTATTTCTTTCAGATACCGGAGGTTTTCAGCCTCCATCTGACTCAGGCAATCCCCGGTAAATTCCCTGGGCGACAGGTTGGTTTCGAGGTTGAATTTCGCCAGTTCCGTTACACACCAGGGCTTGTCGTCGCCGAGTCTGGCAAGTACCTCCATATTGATGGTGGCCGGCTTCATGGTCTGTTTGTCAACGATGCACATTTCCTGTTCTGCACCTATACGAACGATATCCGACTCAAACCAGTCATTCCTGAGCATATACTGAAAAGCCTGTACGTCGTCGAGCAGACTCCTTACGAAACGCTGCATTTCATTGGCAGATGCCGCCGTTGAGACTTTCTGGAATCCCATAAAATGTTGTTATTTAATAGTACATCGTCAAATTAAAGTGCCAAAATATTGAATTCAATGCTATAAATGTTATCTTCGTCAAAAAAACATCCGACTATTTTATTTTATAGCTATTTTTGTCGTTAAGTGAAGGAATCTATTGAACATTTGACGCGCGAACCGCATATTGCGGATATTATTCGGGTGGTTGGCGAGATTGAGGCAAAACCGTCGGGAGGTCTGTATCTGGACCTTTTGGAGTCAATCATATCGCAGCAGTTGAGCGTGAAAGCCTCTGAAACAATCTTCCGGCGTTTCCTGTTACTATTCGACAATGGTTATCCTGACGTCTCTGTATTGTCCCTGATGACGCCGGAGCAGCTCCGGTTGGCTGGTGTATCACAACAAAAAGCGCAGTATATTCTCAGTGCAGCACGCTTCGCGAAAGAGCATAATCTGGAGCAAAAACGCTGGGATGACATGCCTGATGAAGAAATTATTCAGTTCCTGACTCAAATAGACGGCGTTGGTCGCTGGACGGTAGAGATGCTGCTTATTTTTTCTCTCCGCCGGCAAGATGTTTTTCCTGTGGACGATCTGGGTATCAGACGTTCCATGGTCCGCTTGTTCGGGCTTCAGGAGAGTGGGCGTGAACTAAAAAAGAGAATGATACAGCTTGCAGAGGCGTGGCGCCCATGGCGCACTACAGCCAGCCTGTATCTGTGGAGATGGAAAGGCCAATTTTGAGAGCCTTTTCTTCCTGTCAACAAAGAAGCATTTGCCGGGTTTTACTTCAGCAGGATAATCCGGCCATTTTACACCTAAAGCGATTTTCATCGAGTCTTTATGAAGGATCAGTCATTATTAGTGCGTTATCCAATCGGAATGTTTGAGTACGGGAAAGAGTACTCCAATCTGGATACGCTCAGACACATCAGGGAGATAGCGGATCTTCCGAAAAAATTGAAAAAAATTGTCAAAAAACTCCGTGAGGGTGCACTTGACAAAACCTATCGTCAGCATGGCTGGACGGTGAGGCAGGTTGTGCATCACCTCGCCGACAGCCATATCAACGCTTATGTTCGCATGAAGCTGGCGGTTACCGAAAATGCTCCGATTGTAAAACCGTATGAGGAACAGTTGTGGGCCGAAACGGAAGACGGGAAGCATGGCTCCGCCGGCATGTCGCTCAAATTGTTGTCCGCTCTGCACAAGCGCTGGGTATTCTTTCTGAGTCACTTGTCCGATGAAGATCTTGACAAAGTGTATTACAATCCCTCCAGCAAGCGTACTATTCAACTGAGAGAGGCTATCGCGCTCTATGCCTGGCATGGCAAACATCACCTTGCACATGTGAAACTGGTGGCTGATGGCAACAAAAAACATGAGGCAGGAGATACTGATGTAGTAGAGGTAAAAGCCAAAAGGAGCCCGAAACTCCCCAAGGCGAAGGCCGTGGCCGGGCAAACCGGAAAAGAATCATCCGGGGAGAAGGAGGCGCCCAAACGCAGGGGACGTCCGCCGATGTCAAAGTCTTCAGCCAGCCCCGTGAAGCAGCCCGGAAACAAAAGGGCCGTGGCAGCTGATGAGAAAGTACAGGACCTCACGCGTACTGCAGCAGACGATATTGCTGCCAGCAAGGATGTGGTTACTTCAACGCCGACGGCTGCTGCTGCGAAGCCGAAGCGTGGTCGTCCTGCTGTTGGCAAGGTAGCGTCTGTTGCCTCTTTGGAAGAGAAGCCCAAGATGTCTGTTGAGGAGCGTATGGCGAAGGCTCGTGCTGGTCGTCAGAAGGCTGCAGTTGCGAATCCTGTTTCCGAGGAGGTCGTTGTGTCTTCGGAGAAGCCGAAGCGTGGTCGTCCTGCTGTTGGCAAGGTAGCATCTGTTGCCTCTTTGGAAGAGAAGCCCAAGATGTCTGTAGAGGAGCGTATGGCGAAGGCTCGTGCTGGTCGCCAGAAGTCTGCTGCTGCGAAGCCGGTTTCCGAGGAGGTTGTTGTGTCTTCGGAGAAGCCAAAGCGTGGTCGTCCTGCGGTCAATAAAGTTGCTCCCGAAGCTACAGCTCCCGAGAAACCCAAACGGAGTCGCCGGACTCCGGAGGAAATTGCTGCAGCGAAAGAGAAAAAGGGATAGGCGTGGCGACAACAGGTCGAGTTATTGGTCGGGTTGACGGTAGTCGTCCTGGTCCGCTCGTTGTAGTGACTGCAGCCATACATGGAAATGAGCCTGCGGGCGTGCATGCGCTCAGCGATGTTTTTCACCGTATAGAGACCATACAACCTGCCGATTTTCGGGGAACATTCGCTGGATTTACCGGAAATTTGCAGGCTTTCAGTCGCGGACTGCGTTTTATGGATCGCGATTTTAACCGGATGTGGACGCGTGCCGATGTGGACCGGGTACTTTTTCACGGGGAAGAGCATGTTTCCGGTGAAGAGTTGGAGTTGTTCCAGTTGTACAAGCTGATTTCAGAAACAATCAGGGAGGTAAAGCCTACTTCGGTTTATTTCCTTGATTTGCATACCACCTCTGCCGGCGGGGGCCTATTTTGCATACCCACAGATGAGTCGGGTAGTCTGGAGTTCAGTAAAACCCTGCAGGCACCTGTCATTCTGGGGATATTCGACAAAGTACAGGGCACCCTGCTTCGTTTTGCTGCTGATGGTCATTTCACCCGGGGAGTGGCAGACATACCTGTTTATGGTGCTGCTTTCGAGGCTGGTCAGCATGACGATTCGTTGTCCGTCAGCCGTTCGGTGAGTGCAATTTTCCATACCCTCCACCGTGCTGGCTGTACAATTGACTCCCGCATAGCGAACCCGGAAGAGGCTATGCTCAGGGAGTATCTTTCCGGGTTTCCCCGGGTTGTGCGCTTGTTGCACGTTCACCATGTACAACCCGGAGATCATTTTGTAATGCGACCCGGATATGAGAATTTCCAGGTGGTAAAAGCGGGAGAGCACCTGGCCGACGATATACGCGGGCAGGTGCTCTCACCGTATTCAGGCATGATACTGATGCCATTATATCAGCCGCAGGGCAGCGACGGATTTTTCCTTGTGAAGGAAGAAGATCAATAGTCGTCGTCTCCGTCTTCGGCAATTTCCAGCGGCGGGAGAGACGCCCCGGCCTTTCCGGTTGGAGCGACTGAGCCGGCGAGAATGTGATCCTTGATTTTCTTTTCGATTTCCAGCGCTGTTTCCGGGTTGTCGAGCATGAATTGCTTGGCTGCTTCTGCTCCCTGAGCAATTTTTGCTCCGCCGTAGCTGTACCATGCTCCGCTCTTCTGTATAATATCAAAGCTGGCGCCGAGCGAGACAATTTCTCCTGCCTTGGAGATACCTTCACCGAACACAATATCAAACTCGGCGATCCGGAATGGCGGTGCGAGTTTGTTTTTAACAATTTTCACTTTCACCTGATTACCCACTACATTTCCTTCCTTGTCCTTGATAGCGGCGCCACTTTTTCGGATATCGAGGCGCAGTGAGGCGTAGAACTTGAGTGCATTACCACCGGTGGTAGTTTCGGGGTTTCCGAACATCACACCGATTTTTTCGCGCAACTGGTTGATAAAGATACAGCAGCAGCCTGTGCGACCGATGGTGGCGGTGAGTTTCCGCATGGCCTGGCTCATGAGCCTTGCCTGAAGACCCATTTTTGAGTCGCCCATTTCCCCTTCGATTTCAGAGCGGGGTACGAGCGCGGCAACAGAGTCCACAACGAGAATATCCACAGCGCCGGAGCGGATAAGATTTTCTGCGATTTCGAGGGCTTGTTCACCGTTATCCGGCTGGGAAATCAGGAGATTATTGACATCCACGCCGAGCGCTTCCGCGTAAAAGCGGTCGAACGCGTGTTCGGCGTCCACGATAGCAGCGATACCGCCTTTTTTCTGACATTCGGCGATTGCGTGAATGGCAAGAGTAGTTTTACCGGAAGATTCAGGACCGTATATTTCTACAATACGTCCTTTGGGGTAACCGCCACAACCCAGTGCTATATCGAGTCCGATGGATCCAGTGGGAATTACCTCTACTTCAATAGCCTGTTTGTCGCCCAGGCGCATTACCGTGCCGCGACCATAGGTTTTGTCGAGCCTGTCAATGGTTGACTGGAGGGTTTTTAGTCGTTGGTCTTTATCTTCTGCCATGCTGTTAATTGGTTACGATAAGTGAAAAAATGGTGTTTCGGAGAAATTCAGGGCAAAATTAAACAAAGTGTTTGTTTTTTAAAACATTTTGGAGCAAAAATTTTTGCTTTTGTTTTATGTTTTTTACAAAAACTTGATAATCAGCATAATAGAATTTTATTTGCATAGTGGTGGTTCTATGCTTTACAATCCTGAACTGAATTTCAATATAAAATTAAAGGTATTTACCCCATATATGCAAGTCCGGGTGGTGATTTTATTTTCAAAGACTGGGCTTGTCTGGTGCGGGTGCGCTGGCGTGATAGTCTGACTGCACCCTTTGGGCGTAATCGTCGAGCAGCGACAGTATCCGTGCCTCGCTGTCCGACTGTACGATAAGGCCGATGTGGTACGACATGGACTGCATTCGCCAGGCGATTTCGGGATCGTTGAAGTTGCCGGTATCCGGCCATTCCTGTCGGGTGAGCGAGACGATAATTCCTGCGTGATCGTTCCTGACGGCTGGCAGTTTGTATTCTGTTCCGGTGGCCACTGCTACTTCGAGTATTGCCCACTCTTTCCACAGATTGATACCGGAAGAGGCTTCCACCATTTCTGCGAGGTGTGCGCCACCTACCCTGGAGGACGTTTCGAGGAAAACGATTTCGCCCGTTTCGTGCACTTTGATAAACTCCGTATGACTGGCGCTGTACATCATACCGAATGCATGCATGACATCCGCATTGATTTTTAGCAGCTTCTTGTCGTCGTCGGAGCCGAATGGCACGGTGGCGCTCCGGAATATACCGCCGCCGTGTGCCACTTCGAACGGGGTTGACAGATACCGGGAGGCGCGTGCGAAGATGACCTTACCTCCCAGCGTCAGTGCATCCACATGATAGACATCGCCCGGTTTGAATTGTTCGACGAGGTACTGGTGTCGCTTGTCGCCCAGCGAGTTCAGGTGTTCCCACAGTTCTGATTCGCTGTGTACTTTTTTCATGCCCGTTGCCGAGGCTTGTCCGCGCGGTTTGACAATCCACGGTCCCGGGAAGTTTCGTGTGAACTCGCCGATTTGTTCATCATTGAAGAGCGCGGTGAACCCGGGGACAGGAATTCCGGCATCGCGGGCCTCGATGCGCATGGCCAGTTTATCGCGGAAGTGATACGCGGTGGTTTGCCCCATACCCGGAATCCGGAAATATTCACGCAGCTGGGCGGCTTTTTCCACATCGAAGTCGTCGAGCGCCACGATACGGTCCACACGCTTGCTGCGCATCATCCATGCCATGCCGGCGATGAGATCGTCCATATTCCACTCATTTTCTTCATTTTCCTGTACGTAGAAAATTTCATCTATGGCATCGGTAGCCCAGGCCTTGTCTTCGTGGCGTTTTGACGTGAGCAGATAAACTGTGGCGCCGGCTGATTTCATGCCGCGGAGGAAATCGTTTCCTTTAAAATAACTTGCTATGCAGAGAAATGATGGTTTTTGCATGACAGACAGAATAATTGACGTTCCTTTGTATTTCCGGCAAATAAAGGGATTAATCTGATAACACCTGCTACCCTGCATGAAAAAAACAATATTTATCGCATTTGTGCTCGTTTCCTCTGTTTCTGTGGCACAGGATGCAACGATGTTTCAGCCATCTGCTGTTCGCAGAACACTGCGAAGTACCCGGGCAGAAAAATCTGTGAAGGTTGACGGGTACCTTGACGACACCGACTGGTCGAGAGCCGTGGTAGCCTCCGACTTTACACAAGTGGAGCCGTTGCAGGGGCAGCCCGCTACACAGGCCACAGAAATCCGCGTGTTGCACGACCGGAACTTCCTGTATTTTGGTGTATTTTCCAGTGATTCTCTCGGAAAAAAAGCCATCCGGGCCACCGATTTCAAGCGAGACTTCAATTTTATGTCGCACGACCTGATTACCCTTTCCTTCGACGGGTTTAACGACAACCGGAATGCCATGGCGCTGGCGGCAAATGCTTACGGTGTGCAGCGGGACTTGCTTTCTTTTGACGATCTCTACTATGACGTGGACTGGGACGGTCTCTGGCGTGTGCGTACATCGCGTACCGATTCGGGCTGGGTCGCCGAAATTGCGGTGCCCTGGCAGACGTTGCGTTATCCGAAATCGTCGGATTCGCTGCAGCAGTGGGGGTTCAATATTTACCGCAACCGCCGTCTGACGAACGAGATATCTGCCTTTTCGCCTTTTCCGCGCAATGTGAGTTCGCTGCGCATGGCTTACTCGGGTTTGCTGACCAATCTGGAGGCGCCTCCGCCGAAGCCCAACATTCGTATCAATCCTTATGTGCTTGCCTCTTACGACCGGTATAAAAACTACAACACCGAAAAGCCCGAGGACAGCAATGCCAAACTGGGCGGAGAGTTGAAGTGGGCTGTAAATCCGAATGCCGTGCTTGATCTGACCGTCAATACCGACTTTGCGCAGGCTGATGCTGACCGTCAGGTGAACAATATAACACGCTTTTCGGTGCTTTTTCCGGAAAGAAGGCAGTTTTTTCTTGAAAACGCCTCGCTTTTTGGCGTTGGCGGCGGTCCGAAGGGCGATGCCTCGGGTGGATTCATGCGCATTCAGCCGTTTTTCAGCCGTCGTATTGGTCTGGACGATGCCGGAAACCCCATTCCCATAGATGCGGGTGCCCGCTTTGTACATCGGTCGGGAAAGCGCAACTATGGTGGTATGGCCATGCGCCAGCGCGGGACAGCCTTGCAGGATCCGACCAATTTTTTCATTGGCCGTTTTTCCGAGAATTTTGGAAAACAGAACCGTCTCGGAGGTATGCTTGCGGTGAAAAACCGGGAATCGGGTACCAACTATACCAGCGTGATGGATGGTTTTGTGCGTCTGGGACAGTTGCATTCGCTGAATGCCATGCTGATACAGACCACGACTACGGGTTTGAGTGAGAAAAAAGGCAGTGCCGGGTATGCACAGTATTATTTCGATACCAACCAGTGGCGTATATGGTGGACGCAGTCGTTCGTGACAAAAGACTTTGATCCGCAAATGGGTTTTGTCTCGAGAAGTGACGTGGTGGGTACCACTCCGGGTGTCAACTGGTACTACCGTGGAAGCAAACTGCCGTTTAAAAAGTACATCCGTGCTTTTGAGCCCAGTCTGAACCTGGAATTCTATCACCAGGCATCCACTGGAAGACTCACCGAGCGCCAGATAAATCCCTGGCCCGTCTTTTTCAATTTGCAGAGCGGGGCCTACATTGGTTATGGTACTTATTTCTCCTATCAGGGTCTGACGGAGGTTTTTCGGCCTCTGGGCGTAACCATATCTGCCGGCGATTACAGCTACATCCGTCACCAGATGATTGCCAGTACCGATCCGTCGAAGAAACTCAATTTGCTCGCCGATGTGAGCTGGGGGCAGTATTTTAACGGGAAACTGCTTTCGACTGACCTGACCCTTCAGTTTGCACCCCTGCCTCATATTTCACTGATGGGGCGGGTGAATCGCAACCATTTTAACGGAGTAGGGGATAAGCAGGAAGTCAAGACCGTTGATTTATTCAGTATTGAAGGCCGTTTTGCCCTGAATGCCAGGTTGCAGCTTATTGCTTTTTATCAGCAGAATACTGATGGCAACTCCAGAAACTACAACATTCGCTTTTCATGGGAGTATCAGCCGCTTTCCTTCGTGTATATTGTACTCAACAAGCGTGGTTTTGACAATATTTCCGGTGTAAGGCAGACGGAAGACCACGCTATCGGGAAAATCGGCTTCCTTCGTCAAATATAGAGCTGTCACCGCGTTTTTTTTCTTTTTGCCCTGCATACTGCGTTTATGGCTGGTATGCAGGGCTTTTTTGTTGAAAAAAGAGGTTTTCAGGTGATTATTCCGGCTTTCTGACAGAGAGCTTGTTTTTCTTCTGAACGCAAAAAAGTGCTAATTTGTAAACACAAAAAAAACGATGGAAACTTTAAAACTAAAAAACGTTTCCATCGTTACTTGGGTAATTATGTTTACAGAGCAACAAAACAAGTGGTTAAGAATAGCCGAGGAGCTGTTCATGCGCCTTGGTGTCAAGAGCGTTACCATGGATGATGTGGCGCGGGAACTGGGTATTTCCAAAAAAACCCTCTATACTTTTGTTGAAAACAAGGATGACCTGGTCAGGAAGGTGGTAGAGAGTTATTGTGTTCAGAAGAAGAAGGATCATTCTGATCGTTTCAATACAGCGGAGAATGCCGTGGAGGAGATGCTGATGGTGATTACATCAACTGCCCGTCAGATGGAGCAGATGCGTGCCAATCTGTTGCATGATCTCCAGAAATACCATCGTGACGTCTGGATTACACTGAACGAATTCCGTCGCGGACTTCTTTATGAGGTAGTTCGAACCAATCTGGAGAGAGGTATCAGAGAGGGTTTGTACCGCGATAACTTCAATGTGGACATAGTGACCCGCCTGCATATTGCCACCAGTTTTCAGTTATTGAACGAAGACCTTTTTCCGTTGAACGACTACAGCAAGGATGTACTTTTCCGGGAGTACATGTTCCACTATCTGCATGGTATTATGTCGGAGAAAGGGCGTCAGTATTTATTGAAAAACGCCCCTGAATTGTAAAAGTACTCACTCAAATATATGCAAAAACTACTTTTTCTCCTCTTTTTGTCGCTGACTGCCGTGTCGGTTTCAGCCCAGCGCACACTGAGTCTCGACGATTGTGTGCAGTATGCGCTGACCAACCATCCGATGGTCAAAACGGCCGAGTTACAGGTTACCGATGCTGTATGGCGTGTCAAGGAAAACCTCGCAACTGGACTTCCGCAGATTTCCGCCGGGGTTTCATACTCCGGTTTCATTCAGCGGGCTGGTCTGCCCTCGTCGGCCATCTCTTTCGGACCACAGGTTCCGCCATCATTTCTCAACGATCTTTCAACGGAGCTGGCCAATCTGCCGCTGCTCGACGGTGTCATGCGCGGTCTGCTGGGTGGATCCGGTAACGACGACAGCGGGCGGCTGTATTTCGCACCCGTTCACAGTCTGTCGGGCGAACTGAAGCTCACGCAGCTGGTTTTCAACAATTCCTACCTGCTGGGTATCAAAGCGGCCAGATACTACCGCGAGTATGTGGAGCAGGATCTGGCAGCCACCAGGTACAAGGTAAAGAATCAGGTAACGGATGCCTACATGCCCGCTTTGCTGATTTCTGAAAATCTGGTTGTGCTCGACAAGAATATTGTCAACCTGGAAAAACTGCTTGCAGACACCCGTGCCATCAACAGGGCCGGCTTTGCAGAGCAGCTTGACGTGGATCGCCTTGAGTTCTCCCTCGCCAATCTGCGCACCGAGCGCGACAATCTGGCGCGCCAGCAGGAAGTTGTGGTCAATGCCCTTAAATTCAATATGGGTATGCCTGTAAGCGAGAATATTTCGCTTTCCGACAACCTGGATCGTCTGATGGCTCTGTATGCCGATGCCGACCTGACCACCCAGTTTGATCCGATGAGTCGTCCGGAATATCTTACACTGCTCAAGGCCCGCCAGTTGAGTCAGATTCAGGTAGATCTGTTCGGCAAACCGTGGATGCCTACCGTAGCCGCCTTTGCCCAGTACCAGCCGGGTTATCAGGGAGGATATGGCAGCAGTGACAGCGACAACTTCAATAACTGGTATTTCATCCCTTCTGCAATCGCCGGTGTATCGGTCAGTCTCCCGATCTGGGATGGCGGCGGTACCAATGCCCGGAAGCAGCGTGCCATGATTACCCTGCAGGGTGTTGAAATTCAGAAACAGATGCTGGAAAACGCGATGAGCCTTGAACTGGATGCTGCCCGAAAGCAATACCAGAACGCGGCAGAACGCAGCAATAGCCGGCAGAAAAATCTGGAACTCGCCCAGCGAATTTACGACACTACCCAGACGAAATACAAGGCCGGAGTTGGCAGCAGTTTCGAAGTTACACAGGCAGAGCAGGGACTCTATGCTGCTCAGCAGGCACTCATGAGCGCCCGTTTTGATCTGCTTAACGCCCGTCTTGCCATCAAAAAAGCCCTTGGTCAGTAACATTTCTCAACAGACAGTTAAAAAATGCTGTCTTTCAAACCATAACCAGCATCTCTTCATGAAAAATATATCTTCTCTCGCCGCTGCCGCATTTTTACCGGTTGCACTTTTCATTTCTTCCTGCGGTGGAGGACAGACAGATCCTGCCACCGAACTGGCCAGACTGAAAGATCAGAAGGCCGGAATCGAGGCCCGTATCATCGAACTCGAAAAGCAGGTGACTCAGCCTGCACCCAAACAGCTTACGGTGAGTCTCTCTGAAGTCAAACTCTCCGATTTTAAACACTATATTGACCTTCAGGGTAAAGTAGAGGCAACAGAAAGTGTGGTGGCTACGGCCAAAATGCCGGGATCACTCAAAAGAGTCTATGTGCAGAATGGCGATAACGTTAAAAAGGGTCAGTTGCTCGCCGAAATTGACAGTGATGTTATGCAGAAAGGCATGGCAGAACTGGAGGGCCAGCTTGCCACTGCTACCGACATCTTCAACCGCCAGAAAGGTCTGTGGGATCAGAAAATTGGCACTGAAGTCGCTTTTATTCAGGCAAAAAATGCCAAGGAGTCGCTGGAACGCAGCATATCCACCATGAAAGAGCAGATGAACCTCACGAAAATCTATGCACCCACATCGGGAAGCGTGGATGTGGTGATGCTGCGCGCCGGACAGGCTATTGCGCCGGGTATGCCGCTTTGCAATATCGTAAATCTCAGCAATCTAAAGGTGCGTGGCGAGGTAACGGAAGCTTACGCCGCCAAAGTACGCCAGGGAGATCCCGTACAGATTTACTTTCCTGATCTTGGCAAAGAGGTTACTTCCCGTGTGAAATTTGTGAGCAAGACGATCAATCCCATGACACGTACGTTTACCGTAGAGTGTTCACTTCCTGCCGGAGAATACCGTGCCAACCAGATTGCGGTAATGAAAATCATAGATTACCAGAAGTCCGGCGCCGTTGTTATTCCGGTGAATATCATACAGACAGGTGAAAGTGGAGATTTTGTTTACGTGGCGGAGAAAACGGGAGAAAATCAGGCCGTTGTGAAAAAAGCTGATATCAAACAGGGTCAGAACTACACCGGCAATGTGGAAGTCCTCAGTGGTCTGAAGAAAGGCGACTGGCTTATTTCCACCGGTTATCAGGAGGCACAACCCGGGGAAACGGTCAGTTTCTAACACCGGGTAACGCTCAAAACCTATCACCATTTCACGACAAATAAATGAAAGAGTTCAAACCAACCAGTTGGTCTATAGATAACCGAACCTCGATCTTCATCATTACGGTGATGATTACGCTGGCCGGTATCATGTCGTACAATGCTCTTCCGAAGGAACAGTTCCCGGATGTAGTTGTACCGACCATTTTTGTTTCCACGATTTACCCCGGCGCCAGTCCGAGCGACATGGAGCAACTCGTGACGAAACCTATTGAAAAGCAGTTAAAGGGCATCAACGGCGTCAAAAAAATATCGTCCTCTTCTGTTCAGGATTTCTCGAGCATCATCGTGGAGTTTAATACGTCGCTTGACGTGGCCTCCTGCAAACAGAAAGTGAAAGATGCCGTGGACAAATCCAAGCGCGATTTGCCCAACGACCTGCTTCAGGATCCCTCCATCGCAGAACTTGATATCTCTGAAATTCCTATCATGAGTGTCAACGTAGCCGGCGATATGAGCCTTGACAAGCTCAAACAGTACGCCGACAAGCTCAAGGACCGGATCGAGGAAATGCCTGAAATTACGCGTGTTGATCTGATTGGCGCACTGGAAAAAGAGGTACAGGTTAACATTGACAAATATAAACTCAATGCGGCCAGCCTCACTTTCCGTGATATCGAGAATGCGCTTGCGTACGAGAATATGACTATCTCTGCAGGCAACGTGGATGTTGGTGGCATGACACGTTCTGTATCTATTCGCGGAGATTTCAAGGATCTTGAACAAATAAAAAATATTCTCATTTCATCGCAGTCGGGTGCCCAGATGTTCCTGAAAGATGTGGCTGAAGTCAAAATGGGCCACAAGGAGCAGGAGAGCTTCAGCCGCCTGAATGCCCGGAATGTCATTTCCCTGAATGTTATCAAGCGCTCCGGTGAAAACCTGATCAACGCCTCCGACAACATCAAGGAAGTGGTGGACGAGATGAAGTCCGGTGAATTTCCGTCAAATCTGGATGTAAGCATTACCGGCGATCAAAGCCGTGCCACCCGCGTCACCCTGCATGACCTCATAAACACCATTATCATCGGATTCATTCTGGTGACTTTCATCCTTATGTTCTTCATGGGTGCTACCGATGCCATATTCGTGGCTATGTCGGTTCCGCTTTCCATGGCTATTGCCTTCATGGTGTTGCCTGCATTTGGGTACACCCTGAACTTCGTGGTACTCTTTGCCTTTCTGCTTGCGCTGGGTATTGTAGTAGATGACGCGATTGTGGTGATAGAGAACACCCACAGGATTTACCACGACGACAAAAAACTGACCATTGTGCAGGCCGCCAAGAAAGCCGCCGGGGAGGTATTCCTGCCCGTACTTTCCGGTACAGCCACTACGCTGGCACCTTTCGTTCCGCTGGTATTCTGGGATGGTATTTTTGGGAAATTCATGGTTTACCTGCCGGTTACCGTCATTATCACCCTGACAGCATCACTTTTGGTGGCCTACATCATCAATCCGGTATTTGCCGTTTGGTTTATGGGCGATCCGAAGCGTGAGGGCACCGAACTGCCGGCGGAGAAAAAACGTCGCAGGGCTATCTTCGGGTACGCTATCTTCGGTCTTTCCGTACTGTTCTTTTACGCCAACAAGAACTTCTTCATGGGCAACCTGCTGCTGACTATCGCAGCGTTTGCGGTCCTGTACAAGTTTGCCCTGGCAAAGGTGGTTTCCAGGTTCCAGGAGTACGGCTGGCCGTCCATACAGCGTGCGTACGCCGGTTTCCTCAATTTTGCGCTGAATCATCCGTGGAAAATGCTGACAGGTGTGGTGCTCCTGCTGGTTTTGTCGCTGGTGGCCTTTGCCAGCGAGAAGCGCAATATTGTCCTTTTCCCGAAGGCTGATCCGAATTTCATCTATGTTTACATGTCACTGCCGGTAGGTACTGACCTGGCGGTGACTGATTCGCTGACCCGCGTGCTCGAGAAAAAAGTGGTGAGTGTCATTGGCGAGAATAACCCCATCGTGGAGTCAGTTATTTCCAATGTGGCACTGGGTGCGTCCGAAGATCGTTTCGATCGTACCACCACCTCCAACAAGGGCAAGGTAGGTATTGCATTTGTGGAGTTCAGCAAGCGGAATGGTGTCAATACGCTGGATTATCTCGACCAGATTCGGGTAGCCACGCAGGGTGCCATTCCCGGCGCCGATATCGTGGTTGATCAGGAACAGGGTGGTCCGCCGCAACCCAAACCGGTTTCTGTAGAAATACGGGGCGACGATTTCCGCGATCTGATTCGCGTATCGGAAGCAGTAAAGCATTATCTGGACTCCCTGAACATACCGGGTGTAGAGGAGCTAAACAGCGACCTGATTGTATCCAAACCCGAAATTAATATACAGATTGACCGCGACCGTGCCAACCGCGAGGGTATCTCTACTGCACAAATCGGTTCGGAGTTCAGAACAGCGATTCTGGGCAAGGAAGTAACCAAGTTCCGCGATGGAGAGGATGAAATTCCGGTCAATATTCGTTTGAAGGAAGATCAGCGCACCAACATAGATGCCGTCGAAAACCTGAACATCACTTTCAGGGATATGAACATGGGTGGAGTACTCCGCTCGGTACCGATGGCGGCACTGGCCGACATTCAATACACGCAGACGTACGGCGGTATCCGACGCCTGGATCAGTCGCGTATCGTAACTATCTCTTCCAACATCACATCGGAATACCAGCCAAGTCAGAACGAAGTGATTGACCGGGTGAAGGCAGCTATTGCCGCCTATCCGCAGACGGAGGGCGTTACAGTAGGTTTTGCCGGTCAGGATGCAGAGATGAAGGAGTCGTTCAGCTTCCTGGGTACCTCGCTGTTGATTTCCATATTCATTATCCTGCTGATTCTCATTACCCAGTTCAACTCCATTGGAAAAATGATCATCATCATGACAGAGGTGGTTTTCAGTATAATAGGCGTATTGCTGGGTATGACGATTATGGATATGGACTTCTCGGTGATTATGTCCATGGTGGGTATTGTAGCCCTTTCCGGTATTGTAGTGCGAAACGGTATCCTGCTGGTGGAATATACGGATATTCTCCGGGGACAGGGAACGCCCACCCGTGAAGCCATTGTGGAGGCTGGTCGTATTCGTATGACGCCGGTGTTATTGACGGCTACCGCAGCCATACTCGGTCTGATTCCGCTGGCAGTTGGTCTGAACATTGATTTTTACAGCCTGTTTGCCACCGGTGATCCGAAGATTTATTTGGGTGGCGACTCGGTAGCGTTCTGGGGCCCTCTTTCCTGGACGATTATTTTCGGATTGAGTTTTGCCACATTTATCACCCTGATTATTCTTCCGGTTATGTACCTGAAGGGTGCTCAGGTGAAGCAATGGTGGCAGAATAAACTGTAAAGGCTGTCATTCCGGAGCCGGAAGGCCGGAGGTCATGATGTGATCTCCGGCTTTTTTTTGTTTTATGCGTCGCATAAAGGGCATACTACTTGTGCGCTGCTGATGTAGCCTCAAAGACAGTCCCAGTCGTAAAGCACCCTGCTGAAATCCAGTGCGGCGAGATCTTTTTCGCGGATGAAGAAGTGGCCCACGCCCATATCGCCCCACATCAGGTCGGCTACCTCGTCGGAGTCGAGCTGAAACAACAGTAGCATGGGGTCTTCGGCACGCCGGGGATCATCCTGTGTGAAATAGGCATATCCGCCGATACGGTGTCCGGTAGCGCGCACTGCTTTTTCGTACTCGGCCATCACGTCCCATTCCCTTTCGCCGAACTGCCGGAAAAAATCGGTTCCGAAATGCTGGTAAAAACGGTAATCGGCCACAGGAACCACACTTTCTTCGGTTGAGAACACCAGTGGATACGATTCGTCGGGGTGGTGGGGAAGCAGGTCTTCCTCGTAATCGCGCAGGACAGGTTTTTTATTCAGCGCTTTCTCATCTGTGATTACCTCGGGGTGGTAAATTACCCTGAAGGAATCCGGATTTTCACCGTCGTCGAAATCCATCCCGTACAGGTCATCATCGGAGATAAAGAACTGCAGTATTCCTTTGGCAGGGAAAGGGTTCAGTGCAGGGACTTCCGAGAAGTTGATCTGTGCCAGAAAGAACAGCGATTTCCCGTCGGGAGCAGTCGGCCAGGGGGTGCCGCCTGGCAGGTATGGTGTGCCGCCAATCTTGCTTTGCCAGGGTTTGAGCGGGCGTTCTTTTCCTGTTTTTGCCCGTATGAAGGGCATGGAAGTATTGATCAGTTGATTGCGGAAGGGCTCCATGGAAGCCGGCAGAGAAAGCGTATCGGACATAGTTGTTATGCAAAAATAATCTGTACCACCCATGCCGCCAGCCATGCCAGACCGGTCATGGACAGGAATTGCCAGAGCGCCCATTTCCAGCTGCCTGTTTCACGGCGTACTACAGCCAGCGTACTCATGCACTGCATGGCAAGGGCATAGAACACCAGCAGAGACAGGGATGTGGCAAAGGTATAAACAGGCTGGCCGGTATCACTGAAAGTTTCGCGCTGCATTTTTTCTCGCAATGTGGCTTTAGCTTCATTTTCCGAGCGATCGTTGATGTCAGCTTCCGAAGAGCCCATATTATACAGAATGGCAAGTGTGCCGGTAAATACCTCCCTTGCAGCGAAAGATGTCAGAAGGCCTATGCCTATTTTCCAGTCGTAGCCCAGTGGCCTGATGACGGGTTCGAAGGCTTTTCCCATTTGTCCGGCCCAGGAAGCTTCCAGTTTTTTCTGTGCGGTGAGGTCTTCCGCTTCCGCTTCACTGAGTCCGGAGGCAACGGCTTCCTGCTGAGCCTCGAGTGTTGCGCGCTCGATGGCGTCTCCGGGACCGAAGCGTGCCAGCGCCCAGAGTGCAATGGAAACAATCAGGATAATCTTACCGGCGCCAATGATAAAAGCCGATACTTTTTCCCACACAGTCAGCCCCACATTTTTCCAGTCGGGCATGCGGTAAACGGGGAGTTCTATGGCTAAAAAAGAGGGTTCACGGGTTTTCAGGTAGCGCTTCAGCGTCCATCCGGCGAAAAGTGCTGCGGCAACGCCGAGGGCATACATAGCACCGAAGACGAGTGTTTGTGCACCGATGATACCAGCTATACGAACCCTTGGCACGGCCATTCCGATCAGTACCAGATAAACGGGAATACGTGCACTGCAACTGATGAATGGTGTTACCAGCACGGTTATAAGGCGTTCCTTCCAGTTTCCGATGGTACGGGAGCTCATGATAGCCGGCACAGCACAGGCTGAGCCGCCTATGAGTGCCACCACACTGCGGCCGTTCATGCCGAAACGGCGCATAATCCGGTCGAAAAGGAAGACTACGCGGGCCATATAACCGACCTCTTCCAGAATAGTGATGAGCAGGAAGAGCAGAGTGATCTGTGGAACAAATACAAGGATACCTGCGAGACCTGCCAGGATACCGTCGGTGAGCAGTTCCGTGGTCCAGTGCTCGGGCAGTGTTTGCTGGAGCCAGGTATTCAGTTCGGCGAATCCGTTGTCAATCCAGTCCATCGGGTAGGCACTCCAGTCGAAAATAGCCTGAAATATGACCATCATGACAGCTATGAATACAAAGGGCCCGCCAATCCGGTGCGTAAGCACGGCATCAATACGATCGGTAGGTGTATCGGGGAACTGTTGTGGCTGATGTATAGAGTCCTCCACGATGGGGGTGAAGAGGTCGTAACGAGCCAGTGTTTCCTCCACCTGTGCGCGCAGCGAGACAAAATTTTTGGTCTGGACGATAGTTGCGAGCGTAGCGCGATCGCTGTCGTGCAGGAAGGGTAGCCATTCGAAGTGGTGAGCCAGTTGCAGAGCTCTGTACGGATTATTTTCGCCGAGATTCAGCCTGACAGCTTCTGTCACCTGCTTTTCGGTGGCATCCATTTCGAAAAAGGGCTTTCTGGATATATTTCCGATGGCAGGAATCAGTTTTTCGATTTCTGATACAAGCCGGCTCATATTATCACCGGTGCGTCCGCTGACGAATACGACCGGAATTCCCAGTTTTTCCGACAGTTTACTGACATTTACCTTGATACCCAGTTCTTCTGCGGTATCGGCCATATTCAGGGCGAGTACCAGTGGCAGCTGGAGATCCAGCAGCTGGGTGAGTAGCAGCAGGTGCTTTTCGAGGTGGTTTACATCGGCGATATAGACGACCGCATCGGGAAAAAATTCATTTTGAGCGTTGGCCAGTACGGCCGATACCAGTTTTTCGTCGGAAGAGGTGGGGTACAGGCTATAAGTTCCGGGAAAGTCCACCAGTGTTACCTCTGCACCACCGGGGAGACGCAGATTACCTTCTTTAATATCTACAGTTACGCCCGGGAAATTTCCGGTTTTCTGGCGCAATCCAGTGAGGTGATTGAATACAGTAGATTTACCGCTGTTGGGATTTCCAATGACGCCAATTCGCGGTAGTCGCTGACTTCCGCTCATATTTCCAGGAGAATGCTGGCGGCTTCCTCCCTTCTCAGAGCCATGCGAACACCGTCCACCTTAACATAGAATGCATTTCCGAAGGGCGACTGGCGCACCATCTCCACCCTTGCTCCGGGCAGAAAGCCCATGGCAGTGAGTTTGCACGCCAGCGCGGCATCAGAGAATGACAGTGCGCGGGCGGTCTCGTGTATTTTCAGATCCGGTATGGAACGGTAGCGTCTTTGCATGGCGCCTGAATCTTGTTAATTTAATTTAGACAAATTCAAGACTGCAAAGGTAGTGCATGCTTTTCAATTCCGCGTATATTCTTTGTCGGGAATTAATCACCTCCGGATGGTGATTTTGGTCATCTTGTTGCGGTATTTCTTTTGAATCAGAGAGCCAGCTCTGCTCCTTCCTGGCCGACCAGTGTGCCAATGGCTACGCCCATGCCGCTGAGCCTGACGGACACCACCACATTGGGGGAAACGCGCTGAATAATGGGTTTTTTCACCGGACCGAGGCCGAGTATTCCCGTCCACCAGTAATCAATTTCTGCGGCTTGTCCGGGGCAAATGACTTCGTGCAGTAACTTGGCCAGTGCGCTTCTGATGAGGGGGTTACTTCCGAATTCGAGGGTTTTTTCTGTTTCAAAGTCCAGGTTACGGCCTCCGCCGAGCAGAATCCTGCCGTCAATATTCCTGAAATAGTAGTAGCCCTTGTCGTAATGAAAGCAGCCTTCCACCTTCAGTCCGGGTACAGGTTTGGTGATGAGTACCTGATTGCGTGCCGGGTACAGATCCAGATCGGGGAACAGTTTGCGTGCGAACCCGTTTACCGCCACGATGACGCGGTCGGCGCGCAGGGTCCACTCGTTGTCTGTTTCCATCAGAACCCCGGTGTTTCCATCTTCCAGCGATCTGATACCAATTCCATTGAATATTTCCACACCGGTGGCCCGGGCTTTTCCGAGCAGGGCCGACATCATTTTTCCGGTGTTTACCTGACCTTCGGGCTGGTTGATGATCAGATGTTGTACATCCCGGAAACCGAATGAGGCAATACGCTCGTCGGCTATTTTATACACTTCACGGTTACCTGTGATACGCCCGATTTTATCGTTGAACTCAGGCATGCGTTCTGCACATTCTGTGAAGATATCGGTATCATTTTCGGTAAACATCTCGTAACCACCCCATTGCCTGAACTCCATATTTTCATCACCGACCAGTGCGCGTAGCCGCTGCAGGCCATTCCAGCGTTTTTCAACGGTAGAAAGTACGGTATCCTCCGGCGTGTGAGAAAGGTCGTCAATCAGTTCGGTCATGGAACCGAAACAGGCGAAACCGGCATTGCGTGTGCTGGCGCCGGCGGGTAGCGGGCCCCTTTCAAAGACGACCACGCGCAGTTTCGGATTTTTTTCTCTGAGGTGAATAGCGGCGGCCAGGCCTACGATGCCACTTCCGATTACGGCCACGTCAATATGTTCGAAGAAGGACTGTTGTTCCCAATAGCTGAGTTCGTATTTCATAATTTGGGCGTGCTGTGATAAATAGCAAGGAAGATGAGCGCCATTTTCATGGGTTCATTTACTTCTTCCGACAGATTGTCTTCCACAGCCCAGTCGCGGGGATCCTGTTCGCGGAGTGTATAAATATAAAATTTTCCGCGATTGGGGTCGTCGGTCAGCCATTCGTCGAGTCGGTTCTTCCAGCGGCTTCCCAACGTCAGAGAGAAGGAATTGTTGGTAAGTCGCCATTCAGAGAAGTCATTGGACCACGACGCGCGCATGGTAACCACGTCGCCTGTGTAGGTGCGCAATTCCCATTGAGTGGGGTCGTTTTTCCATTTTTGTTTTATAGTTCCACGTTCTCCGTTGAGTTCGTAGGTCCATTCCGAGAAGTCGTCACGTACATTAAGCCAGCGAAGTTTGAGTTCGCCATACAATACCTCTTCGGGTGGGTCAGTGCTTTCGGCTTCATCCTGACCTTCCGAGGCATAGATATCCCATTCCACGAAGGAGTCATTCCATCGGGTGCTGACGGTGGAGATCGTCTGGGCGTGCAGTTGCGACAGAAAGAGCGTGCTCCACACAAAAAAGAGCGGGCGCAGCATGACGGCCGAGATTAAAATGGCAGATCGTCCATGCCGGCTGGCGGTGTATCCGTATAGTTGGGGAACGGATCTGCGGGGAACCCGGAGTCGCCGGCCGGACTGGAAGCCGCGTTGCTTTCGCCGGAGGCTTTGTCAATACGCCAGGCGTTCAGGTTGGTCAGGTACTTTCCATTCCATTCTCTTCCGCGGAGATCGAAGGCTACTTTTACCTGGTCTCCTTCCCTGAAATTATCGAGTAACGCGCAGCGGTCCTGCACAGCCTGAAACTTGATGAGTTGCGGGTAGTTACCGTCCTGCACTTCGAGGACGAATTCACGTGCGGTGAAACTGGCCGATTTCTGTTCGGTCGGGAAAATACGGTGCAGTTTACCTGCTACTTCAAATGCCATATTGTTTATGTGTTGTGGTGTTATTTCAGTCGGAACATCTGTTCGTAATAACCGGGCCTGTTGGCGGTGATTACTTTTTCAAATCTTTTGGAAGTAATGATCGGCTGATAGGGCGCGAACAGAAAAACCTCCGGGAGTATTTCATGCAGCAGATGCTGTGCCTCCATATAGAGCTGATCTCTTTTGGTTTCATCTGGTTCGGCTCCTATGCGGTCAATCACTTCATCGAGGCGCGCATCGGCAACCCGGGAACGGTTATCGCCTGCGGGTGCGAGGTTCGACGAATGATATCTCTGTCGCATTTCAGTGAGTCCCGGAAACAGGGTTGCGCCGAGAAAAGTGGTTTCAAAGTCGCCGTTTTTGGTTTTTGGGTTGATTTCGGTGATATCGGTTGGCACCGTTTTGATTTCAATACCCGCCAGGCGCGCCGTTTGTGTCACGCTTTCGGCATATTGCTGACTGGTGCGTACCGAGGGCACGAGCACCTCGATTACCAATCGTGTCGGTTTCCCGTCGAGCACCTTGTCGAGCACTCCGTCGCCATCGGTATCAGACCATCCTGCGGTGGCAAGCAGTTCGCGGGCCTTTTCAATATTGTAGTCGTAGGGGGTGATATCTCTGGCATAATACCGCTTGGCAGGCAGGATATTGCTTACTGTTCTGACCGCCAGTCCGGAGCGTATGTTATTGATGAAATGATCATAATCAACCACATGCGCCAATGCTTTGCGCACCTGAACATCTTTCAGAACGGGTTTGTTCATATTGAACAGCCAGCGGTTATACTGGAGGGCAGGCAGCAAATCGAAGTCATAACGGGTGTTCAGCGAGTCCTTTTGCTTCATTTCCAGAAATCTGGCTGGACTCAGCGAGCCTGCCACGATATCGAGCTGACCGCTTTTAAGCATGTTTTCCACTACATTTTCATCTTTCACCACTTTATAAACCAGCCGTTTCGGGTAAGCTGCCAGAATGGGTCGCTCTTTTGAAACAGCATCACCCCACCAGTTTTCCTTTTTGACCAGAATAGCGCCCTGATCGTTCATGGAGGCTACTTTGTAGGGTCCGCTGCCGGAGATGTTATTCGGGTCGTTCAGAAATTTTGGCTGCTGAAACTCTTCGGCGAAAGTCTTCATGGAGGGGTCGCCGGCAATAACACTGGTTTTGGCCGTATCAAGCAAATCGGAGAGCGGAACCGCCGCCATCCGGTTGACCGGATCGTATTGGTAGGCCGGAAGAACAGGGAAAAGTGCCATGGACTCCTGTGCCAGCATGTAGTACTTCCTGAAATAAACGGTGAACTTCTTCGGATTGGCCGGGTCGAGGTCAATACCGCTCAGCTCCTTGAAGTAAGATCCGAAGGCTTTGGTTGGCAGTAGCGGGTGATAGGCGATTTTGATGGAAAAATCCACATCCTTGCCTGTAACAGGGGTTCCGTTATCCCAGCGGGCTTCTTCCAGCAGTTCATAGTCATAGGCCAGCTCTCCCTTGTGCGGACCGTCTTGTACCAGGCGCGACGAGGGCAGGGATTTGACAATAAGCGGAGTGAGCTCCAATGTAGCCGGGTCGAGGTCGCCAAGCGATTGAAAGATACGGGCACACACATATATGTCTGCGCCGATAGTGGAGAGAAACGGATTGAGACGTGCGGGGGCAGCATCCATCCGGATACTAATTTCTTCCGGGTCAGAACCTTTGCCTGCCGATTGCATACAAAATCGTACGAGCAGGATGACGGCGATCGCAGCAATGGCGAGCAGAATTTTTCCGGGAGTGGTTCGCAGACGGTTAATCATAATGGATCGGACAAAAGGTTTTGACACACAAGGTCAGACAAAACGTAAAAATATTTCAAAAAAATTTTTTTCAAGGGAACTTTAAAATTCGGACGTTCGTTAAATAATTTCAGTAGGCTACATTATTCAGGAAATTTTTGCTTTTCAGCCTTGAATTCCCGGTATGTCCGAATACTACTTTAAACAGCAACACTCTTATGAAATCTTCAACCTACACCGAAGAACAAATGAGACAACAGGTTTTCAGGGCGGAGCTACTCCCGCACTACACTGCCATCTACTCTTTCGCGTATCGTCTGACAGGGGGCGACAAAGGAAAGTCCGGGGATCTTGTACAGGAAACTTATGAAAAAGCCTGGCGCTCCATACACCGCTATGTTCCCGGAACAAACTCCAGGGCCTGGTTGTTTTGTATCTGCCATCGTGCATTCATCAATGACTGGAGAAAGGTAAAAAATGTACCAGTAAAACTGGGCCTGGACGCTGCCGGCGGAATTCAGTCTGACAGCGAGCCAAACCACACACAGATGGGCGACGAGGTAATGAGCGCCATCAACCAGCTGCCGAAGCCACAGCGTATTGTGCTTCTGCTCGATCTAGAGGATTTTTCCTACGAGGAAATCGCTCTTGTCCTGAAAATACGTATTGGTACAGTGCGTTCCAGACTACACCGTGCCCGCAAGACTCTGCAAGAGATGCTGCGGCAGTACGCACAAAATCTGGGCTACCCAGTAGCTGACGATGCAGTTGTAACATTTTCAACTTGCGGCCAGTAAACACAAAACCAAAGAGCATGTCCGGGTTTCTCTGATGAACAAAATCAACCAGATGAAATACCGGACATGCTCTTAAAGGGCCATACGGAACCAATTAAACTCAACATCCCATGTCTTTCACAAGCATACGCATACAAATCAATTCGCCTCGCCAGTTTCGGTGTGGCTCCTTGTTCTTGCTTTCCGGCACTACCTCCGAAAATAATAGGCAGTTTTCCGCAATACGCTCTTCCATGGTTGGCAACCAGGCAGCGCGACGGCCAACTCCCGGGGTTTATGTCGGATTAGGCAAGGCAAGCAGAGGTATTGATATGTATTCGGATGCACAAATTAATTTTACTATGAACAACGAAACAAATCTGCCAACCGGAAAACTCCAGCAAACAGGAAACAAGTTAACCACCGAACCAACCAACCCAAACCAAAACCCTGATTTTTCAAGCCTGGGAAATGACGTCTTCCAAAATACTCCCAGGGTCCGTGAATTTGAGTCCAGTGATGACGAATCGTTCCGGACATGGCTTAAAGCCAGCACTTCCAACCAGTCTGTACCACCTTCCCTTTTAGAAAGACTGAAGAATATTCCCGACAAGTAGTGACTCCAATGTTAACCCTTTCACTTTAATATCGTTTGTCTCTCCCATACAGACATTATGACGCCGGAGTCTCCCTGACGCTCCGGCTTTTTTATTGCAGATACCCGGCAGGTTCCTTATCCGGCCCCCAAGGATCAAATAGTTGCTTTTTATTTCAACAAATTCAAATTACAGAATTATTTTATCACCTTTGTACGAATTTTCTGAAACATCTAACCACTAACCTTTTCTTTAAATGAACAAAATTTTTTACATTCTCTTGTTCACAGCCTTTCTGGGAACAAGTAAAACGTATGCTCAGGAACCTCAGATGGCTGTCAGCGGGAAGGTTACAGATGCCGCCAATGGCTCTGCCCTGCCAGGTGTTACCATCCGCGTTGAGGGTAAAAACGCCGGAACCATCTCTGATGCCGACGGTGGCTATGCCCTGAAAGTTGCTGTGGGAGACCTGCTGATCTTCTCTTACACCGGCTACAAGGAGCAAAAAATAGCTGCCAACAGTAAAACGATTGATGTGCGCATGGAGGCCGACGGTATTGCTCTTGAGCAGATAGTGGTGGTGGGTACACGTCGCGCCAACCGTGTCAAAACCGAAACGCCCGTCCCGGTGGACATCATCAACGTGGCAGCCAACACGGTGAACTCCGCCCGTGCTGATGTGACGGCCATGCTGAACTACACGGCTCCGTCGTTCAACTACAACAAACAAAGCGGTTCCGACGGTGCTGACCATATTGACCTGGCTACTCTGCGCGGCCTTGGTCCCGACCAGACGCTGGTGCTTATCAATGGCAAACGCCGCCACCAGACTGCCTTTGTTTCTGTTTTTGGCACGCGCGGACGAGGTGCATCGGGTACGGACCTCAATGCCCTGCCCGCTGCCGCCATTGACCGGATCGAAATCCTGCGCGATGGCGCTTCGGCTCAGTATGGTTCCGACGCCATGGCTGGTGTGATAAACATCATCCTCAAGGAAAATATCGGCAAGCCAACACTCGACCTCGGCGTATCAGGTTACTATGATCCCAAATATAACCCCGCTTTCATTACTGCTGATGATAAAGACGTGTACGGTGCTTCTCACCTCGGTCAGTATGAAACCGGCAACAACAACAAGATGGATGGTCTGGCTTATAACGCATCCTTCAACTACGGAATGCCTTTCGGAAAGCCGGGCGGCGTGATTAATTTCACGCTGAACTACGCCAATCAGGATAAAACCTACCGTCAGGAGTTCGGAGGGAATCTCCCGCTTTCGATTTACAGAAGGGCTCATGGTGATGCCTCACTGAACGCTTACGGCGCATTCTACAACGCCGAAACGCCTATCAAGGAAGGCGGGAAACTCGATTTTTACTCCTTCGGTGGCGCCAACTACAAGAAATCAGATGCCTTTGCCTTCACCCGCAATTTCTCGGCAAGACCCGACCGTTTCCCCACTACGGCTGCCGGCGACCTGATACCTGT
Source organism: Bacteroidota bacterium (assembly GCA_041182785.1). GTDB lineage: Bacteria > Bacteroidota > Bacteroidia > Chitinophagales > Saprospiraceae > M3007. The sequence goes on along the minus strand of JBEGNB010000381.1, from coordinate 1,860 downwards.
CGAAGGAATTATCAAGACTACGCCCGACGGAGAAAGTTATTTCAACCCGCATATACAGACCGAAATCCGCGACCTGTCGTGGGTGGGTGGCTTCCGAGGTGCTTTTGACAACGGATGGAAATGGGATCTGAGCCAGACAATCGGGTACAACAACTTCCATTTTTACGGCGACAAGACTTTTAATGCCGGACTGGGCCCCACCGTTACGCATTTCGACGACGGTGGCTTCTCTTTCCGCCAGAACACAACAAACCTGAACCTGAACCGGGAATACCCTGAAATCATGCATGGCTTTGGTCTGGCCTTCGGTGCCGAATATCGCAATGAGAATTACGTTCTCTTCGCCGGCCAGCAGGGGTCTTACGCCAACTACGACGAAAACAAGGCCACGGGTGCACAGGGTTTCCCCGGCTATCAGCCCTCCGACGAGGTGGACGCCACCCGCAGTTGTGCCGGCGTTTATGCCGACGCCGAACTTGACGTGACTTCCAAACTGCTGCTTGGCGGCGCGGTACGCTTCGAAAACTACAGCGATTTCGGCAATACGCTCAACTGGAAAGCGGCGGCCCGCTACAAGGTGCTCGACGACTTCAACCTGCGCGGCTCCTTCAGTACCGGCTTCCGGGCTCCATCCCTGCAACAGATCAACTTCAGCAGTACGTTCACTACGGTACAGGGCGGACAAATTTCCGAAGTGAAAATTGCACCCAATCTCAGCCGTATCACGCAGTCGGCAGGTATAGAGCCACTCAAACAGGAGCGCTCCAGCAATGCCAGCATTGGCTTCTCCCTGAAACCTATTCCGCAGCTGAGTGTAACGGTGGATGCCTATCAGGTAAAGGTGGAAGACCGGGTGGTACTTTCCGGCCAGTTCAGTGCGGACGACACCTCGCTTGATCCCAACTTCACTGGAACGCTGCAGGATCTCGATGTGAGTCTGGCCCAGTTTTTCGTGAATGCCGTGAACACAACCAACCGCGGTGTGGATATCGTGGTGGATTACAACCGCAGAATTTCGAGCGACCAGACAATCCGTTTCCTTTTGGCTGGTAACCTGCAGGATATGACCATTGACAAGGTAAACGTACCTGCTGCACTGGGCAACAATGAGCAGAACTTCTTCAGCGATCGCGAGCGCGCGTTTGTGCTTGCCTCGGCACCCAAAACCAAAATGGGTCTTACACTGGAGTACGGAGTGAAAAAACTCACTGTGGGAACCCGTTTCACCTACTTTGGCGAAATTACCCTGTACGGATATGGTGAAGACGGCCTCGGAATCAATCCGACCGTACCCAAGGACGATGGAAGCGGCTCCGTGCCCGATCAGTATGTGTATGGTGGAAAACTGGTTCCGGATGTCTATCTCGGCTGGAAATTCAGCAAAAAAATGTCGCTGCACCTCGGTGCTGACAATTTCCTGAATGTACACCCTGATCTGGGTTTTGTACCCGGTGCTGCAGGCTGGGCTTTCAACAACGAAACAGGCGGTCCTTGGGATGCCGTGCAGATGGGTGGCAACGGTATGCGCCTGTTTACACGCCTGACGATGAATTTTTAATTATCTGTGAAAACAGACTAAGGCCTGCCGTGCCCCGGGTTGGGTACGGCAGGCTTTTTTTGGGATTTTTACACCAAATATATACATTGTTCCCAGCAGGTATCAGGCACCTTGCCCGCCAGTTCTTACTTCGTGTATGGTGGCGATGAAATCTAGCAGTACAAGTATTCGTGCGTGTTGGGCTGGAATCATCTGGACAGGTTGCCGGTGGGTGATCCATAGTCCGATACAGCAGCCCTCCCTTTTCTGTGGTGCCATGAGATTTCTTCTATTATTACATTTATTGAATTACTTGTCAGAGA
>JBEGNB010000380.1:0-5448 GCA_041182785.1 Bacteroidota bacterium | reverse complement strand
GGGTGTAATATGGTATCAGGGAGAATCGAATGCCGCGCGCGCATACGAGTACAGAGAATCATTCCCGTTGCTGATACGCGACTGGAGGCGAATATGGAAACGCGAAATGCCTTTTTTGTTTGTGCAACTGGCCAATTATGAAGCGGGAGGAGGCACCTCGGCCACAGGCAGCGAATGGGCGGAACTCAGAGAGGCACAGGAAATGGCACTGCGTTTGCCCGCAACCGGTATGGCAGTGACCATAGATATCGGAGACAGCAAGGATATACACCCTAAAAACAAGCACGATGTGGGATTTCGTCTTGCCTACGAGGCATTAAGGGTGGCATATCAGTCGGGCACAGCGCCCGGTAGCCCTATAACGCCCAAAGTGAAGTTTTGCTGGGGCAAGGCCAGAGTGATTTACCCGGATGTGTATAAACTTGAAACTACCGACAGGTACGGTTATGTAAACGGATTTGAAATGGCCGGCTGTGATGGTGTGTTCAGGTATGCCAAAGCGGAGATAAAGAAAAACCGGGTAGTGGTGAGAGGCGATACCACAGGAAAACCTCGCGCGCTGAGATATGCCTGGGCGGATGATCCCGTTGACGTCAACCTGTTTACTTCTGACGGCATGCCTGTGGCGCCTTTCAGAACAGACGACTGGAAAGGAAGGACAGAGGGTACAAAATTCGAATAGAGAATCCGAAGATGACTTTGCCAATCGAGGCGGTGAAAACCAATTTACTGCGAATAAAGAAGGCTTTCACCGACACTGGCAGAGGCAAATCAGCCCCGTGAATACATGCGCTATGCGCAGTCTTCAGTCTTCATCTTCATCGAACTTTCGGCGCTGATAACCGGCGTCTTCGATAGACTCGTTATCCATTTCCCAGTCTTCGCCGCCGCCCTGAGCGGGCTTTTTGCCACCACCAATCCGTACCTTGTCGGATACCGGTCGTGCTGCAGCAGATTTTTCCTCGTTTTCACCCGGGAAAAAGTCGTCGTTTCCGGAATCTCCGCGCACATCACGACCTGCATTGGCAATATTCTTGCCATCAATGCTTTTGGTAGCGTGTGGCACCAGACGCAGTCTCTCCTTGCTGATTAACTGACCGGTGACTATGCAGATTCCATAGGTTTTATTCTGGATACGGAGAAGTGCATTTTTCAGGTCCTGCACATGCCTTTGCTGGCGCTGCAGCAGGCGTTGCAGCATTTCCAGGTCAGTGTGTGCAGTACTGTCGTCGTACCAGTCGCCACCCTGCTGATTAAAGCCGTTTTCATTCAGATCAGCAATCTGCTGTTCGGTGGTGTGCAGCTCATCCTGAGCCATTTTCAATTTGGCCTCCACAATCTCCCGAAACTCCAGCAGATCCTCATCGCTGTATCGTACTTTCAATTCATTCGACATGTTTTCGCTTTTAGAACGTTGTTGAAAAATGGGATCTAATTTCGGGGGGCAAAATTAGGGCAAAAATTACTTTGGCAAACAGATAGATTAAAAATTAATCATTTCTGAATTTCATGGTATGATAATAATCTATACAAATATTGTAGAGATTGGCACTTGCGCGCTGCGAATATTCTCTCCGTTTCTCATTTTCTTTCACTACCTTTGCAACATAAATTCCGATGTTCAGATGAAAACATATCTTCCGGCAATAGTCCGGAAGACCTCTATTTCAACGAGCTCAGTTCGCCCTGCTGACGAAACGGCTCTCTGGTCGCCTCCAACATCTTAAATCCTGATTGTATGGTATTCAATAATATCCTTGAAACGATCGGCAAAACACCTCTGATTCGCCTCAACAACATCGTGATGCATATACCTGCTGCCGTTTATGCCAAGGTAGAAGCATTCAACCCCGGTATGAGCGCCAAGGATCGTATTGCCCTTCACATGATTGAGCGCGCTGAACGACTCGGCAAACTGAAACCCGGTGGCACTGTGGTGGATGCTACGAGTGGCAATACCGGCTTCAGCCTGGCTATGGTGGCTGCAATCAAGGGATATAAGTGCGTACTGACCGTTACCAGCAAGATTTCCGAAGACAAACTCAATAACCTGAAAGCAATGGGTGCAGAGGTTATTCTCTGTCCTCAGGAGGCAAAACCCGACGATCCCAATTCGTACTATAAAAAGGCCCAGACACTCGCAAAAGAGATACCGGGAGCTTATTATGTCAATCAGAACTATAATCTCGACAATGGGGAGGCACATTACCTGACCACGGGTCCCGAAATATGGGAACAGACACAGGGTCGTATAACCTGTCTGATCGGCAGTACAAGCACCGGTGGTACCCTCTGTGGTACGGGTCGGTACCTGCGCGAGCAAAACCCCGATATCAGGATTATTGGTGTTGACGCTTACGGATCGGTACTCAAGAAATACCACGAAACCGGTGTTTACGATGAAAAGGAAATATATCCCTACCGCATCGAAGGCACAGGAAAAAATATCATACCCGCCAACATGGACTTTGAACTCATTGACAAGTTTGTGAAGGTGACCGATAAAGACAGCGCGCTTCGTGCGCGCGAGCTCGCCCGTATGGAGGGAATGATGGTCGGCTACTCAAGTGGTGCCGCTCTGCAGGCTCTCGAGCAAATTCAGGACGAATTCACGGAAGATGATGTGGTGGTATTGCTTTTCTCCGACCATGGTTCCAAATATGTATCCAAGTTCTTCAATGACAAATGGATGCGCGAACAGGGTTTCATGGAAGAAGGCGAGAAGGCAGAAGCAGCGAAGTAACTGTTCAGATTTTCAATTTTCAACCATAATAACACGATGGATTTATTCGATCGAATTTTGAAGCAGGCGGGTCCGCTCGGTCAGTACGCCAGTTTTGCCGAAGGATACTATATGTTCCCGCAACTGGAAGGTGAGCTCGGAAACCGCATGAAGTTCAGAGGGAAAGAGGTGGTCTGCTGGAGTATCAATAACTACCTGGGCCTCGCCAATCACCCCGAAGTGCGTAAAGCTGATGCTGAAGGCGCTGCCAGGTGGGGACTGGCCTACCCGATGGGTGCCCGTATGATGTCGGGAGAAACCAATCTTCACCAGGAACTGGAAACCAAGCTGGCTAATTATGTCGGCAAAGAGGCGGGTTTGCTGGTAAATTATGGCTACCAGGGCGTAATGTCCGCAATTGATTCGCTGCTTAGCCGCCATGATGTGGTGGTTTACGACGCAGAAAGCCACGCCTGTATCGTTGATGCCGTGCGCATGCACATCGGCAAGCGATTCGCTTTTGCACACAATGATATTGACAGTCTGGAAAAATGCCTCGTTCGCGCCAAACGTATTACAGATGGTACGGAGGGTGGTATTCTGGTTATTACAGAAGGTGTTTTCGGCATGCGCGGTGACCAGGGCAAACTGAAAGAGATTTGTACACTCAAGGATAAGTACGGCTTCCGTCTGTTCATAGATGATGCACACGGATTTGGTATGCTCGGCAAAACGGGCGCCGGAGCCGCCGAAGAGCAGGGTGTCACCGATCAGATAGATATTTACTTCAGTACGTTCGCCAAAAGTATGGCGCTGATCGGAGGTTTTCTGGCCGGTCAGCCTGAAATCATCCGGCACCTGAAGTACAACATGCGCTCCCAGATTTTTGCCAAGTCGCTGCCAATGCCACTCGTAGTCGGGCTGCTCAAGCGCTTCGAATTACTGAGAGATCACCCGGAGTACCGGGAAAAACTCTGGAGCAATGTCAGAATGCTTCAGAACGGACTCAAGGAGCGAGGTTTCGATATCGGCGATACCAACACCTGTGTTACCCCTGTGTATATGCACGGTGGAGTAGAGGAGGCCACAGCGCTGGTAAAAGATATGCGGGAAAACTATGGTGTGTTCTGCTCCATTGTGGTTTATCCTGTAATTCCGAAAGGAATGATTATTCTGCGACTGATCCCGACGGCTGTTCACACGGAAGAGGATATCCGCATTACGCTGGATGCCTTCTCTGCGGTACGCGCCAAGATGCAGGCTGGTGAATACAAGTCAAACGTGCTGGAACCGGCATAATACTGCTTTTAATATTTGAGAGCCATCCAGGGTAGTCCTGGATGGCTCTCGCTGTTTTTATTCCTTTCCGGCGTTCAGTTCGTCGTGTAGTTTTTTGAGCCCTTCCAGGTCGCCGGAATCTGCCAGGCGAGCCTGTTCGGGCCAGGTGGCAGGGTCGTGCATCTGGAAAGCACTGCCCGCCGCATCCAGAATTTCCCGGATTTTTCCGGCAGTGGTACCTGCCAGCGCCTGCCATGTATCAATACCTGCGGCCTTGAGGAGTTGCGCGATCTTGGGACCAATCCCCTCCACAATTTCCAGGTCGTCATATTTCACCTTGGTACCGGCAAACATCACAGAAGCGGGTTTGGGTTGCTGACTCTTCAGGATATTGCGCTCGCTTTCACAAATGATCAGGTCGTTTTTCAATTTTTTGATCTGTGCGTTCAGATTCTCGATTTCGGCATCCAGCTGTGTAATTTTTACTTTCAGATCGGTATTGTCGGATGTGAGCGCACTTACTTTTGCATTGAGCTCTCCATTATCGGTAGTCAGCTCGCTGATCGTTGATTTCAGGGAGCCTACCTTGTGGAAAATCCAGGCAGCCAGCCATCCGAGAATGAAAGGTACAATGCAGAGGGCAAGCGCCATGGGCAGGTTGCCGAGGAAGGTACAGTTATTGAGAAGTATGATTGCGGTTGTCATGTTTTAGAATTTAAGAAGTTTACTGATTTACGGTGATCACAACCCTTCTGTTCTGGTGGCGTCCGTCCTCCGTGCTGTTGTCGGCTACGGGATCAGCCTCACCTTTGGAATCAACAGTGATTCGTTTCTGATCAATACCATTTTTGTTGAGGAAGAGTCCGATGGTTTTTGCGCGGCCAAGTCCGAGTTTCAGGTTTACGTCGGGTTCACCTACGTCGTCGGTATAACCAACAACCGTGAACGTACTGGTTGTTGATCGGTGCTTTTCAATGAGTTTTTTCAGGTAATCATCTACCGCCGGATCTCTGTCCCGTTCTGTTGAGTTGGTTGGGAAAAGGAATGTGACCGCATTGTCAGACTCAATAATAGCGCCCTCATCGGCTTTCAGTACCATCTTCAGCCAGTTGAATGAGGCCGATACTTTCGGAGCTGTACCCTCGGCCAGTCCGTCGTCAGCAACAGCCTTGGCTACAAGCCTGACCCTGCTGTCGGGTAATTCGGGTTTCATCAGCGCCTTCAGTGCTTCGGCGCGTTTCATGCCGAGTGCCTCTCCGTCCTTTTCCGATGCTCTGTACCAGCCGGTGATGACGAGCGTATCACCCTGACCGCCTTTCGACAGAAGCGTCTTTTTCCACTCGGGGAAATTGGCATCTCTGACGGGTTCCTGATTGTTCCAGGAGAAGACTGGTTCTCCTGACGAGGCTGTTACGGCGGAAACATCCTCGCAACAGCGCTCCTTACAG
>JBEGNB010000379.1:0-3277 GCA_041182785.1 Bacteroidota bacterium | reverse complement strand
ACCCCATCATCGGAACTTCCATCAATAATATTTCCGACCGCTGGCTTGCCCTGATCTGCACTTTTTCCACCGCCCAGATTCCGAATCCATCCCGGGGGTTCATTTCCTGACCGTCCACGGTAATTTGGCCACTGAGCAGAAATACATACAGACCTTGTCCCGATCCTCCCTTCAGACGATACTCGGCCTCTGAGCCGCCGTCGAAGTCGCCAAGGTGAAACCAGGCTTTCTGATATATCCAGACTCCCTCGTCTTCCGGGTTGGGAGATAAAATCTGTTGAAAACGATTTTTTCTGTCAGCCAGACTCAGTGTAAGCTGGTCGTATCTGGGCGTTACGTTCCGCCTGTTGGGAAATACCCATATCTGGAGGAATTTTACCTCTTTATCCTTGTTTCTGTTGTACTCGGAGTGTGTTATCCCCGTTCCCGCACTCATTACCTGCACATCGCCGTTTCTGATAACAGCCAGGTTGCCCATGCTGTCCTTGTGCTCCAGGTCGCCCGACAAAGGAATTGAAATAATTTCCATATTGTCGTGCGGATGGGTACCGAAACCCATTCCTGCGGCCACCGTATCGTCGTTGAGCACGCGAAGGACACCGAAATTCATGCGCTCGGGATTGTAGTAATTGGCAAAACTGAACGTATGATAAGTTTTCAGCCAGCCGTGATTGGCATGCCCCCGGCTTTCTGCCCTGTGGAGTACGGTGTTGTTCATAATCTTCGAATCAGTGTTGGGAATGTGGTTGAATCCCACAATTTGCAGAGGCTTCAGTTCATCAATATCGTTTTTGACTACTACACTGCCTCCGACAGCCAGTGCACCGGCTCCGAGAAAACTGTTCTTGAGAAAATCTTTTCTGTTCATACAATAAGCATTGAAACACTCGATTTAACAATAACGGATGTTTGTGGTTCACCATTATTCCCCGGGTATCAATTTTTCTCCCGAGCGTATTTGTCGAGTACCGAAAATACAAGGTTTTCCAGAAAACTGATCAGCTTTTCCGGATCATCATCTTTTCCAACATCAGTGAGTGCCGGCAAGTGCTGCGCAAAATATGGCTGGAGTTGTGCCATTTCAAGTACTGTACTGGCCAGTGAGCGCGAATAAGGATAGTTCGGAGCATACTCGCCAAACAGTCCGGCTATTCGTCCGCATAAATCCTTGTATGGTTTAAAAAGCTGTTCCCTGTTCACCTCATCTACCTCTTTGATAAGATAAACCTTGCTGCTTTCTGCCATGGCTATGGCATGCAGGGCGTTTCTGTCAAGTCCGGTTTCATCATCCAGATCGGGCCCGTCATTGGTAACAATCCGAATCAGGGCCCTGATTTTTTCGACAGAATCATCGAGGTTTCTCAGTGAAACAACCACTGTGTATTCCATGATATTCCAGTGCCAAGTCAGAAGATATAGCAAAAACCGATGCTTGTTCTCGAAATAACGGTAAATACTGGCCTCCTTGGTATCTATTTCTGCCGCAAGTTTTCTGAAGGTAAAGTGTTCATAGCCAATTCTGTGCATCAGTATCAATCCCTGACGTACGATCTTCCTGCCAAGCTCCGACGACTCCGGGTCTCTCAATGCCAGTTTCTCGTTGGGGCGAATGGTAAAGCGCAAGTTCATAGCTGCATCTGATTTATCAGGAGCACATAGTCCTCCTCTGTTGAAAAAGCCTGTTTTACCGGAAAAAACTTTTTTGACAATTTCTTACAAAATCTGCCACAAAAATAAACCTTTTATCAATAGTAGCATTTATAAAAAACATGATAGTTTTGCTATCGAAAAAACAAGCAAAGCGATCGGAATATTTTGATCACCAGAAAAACAGTCCAACCATGACAAAACTACTTTCTACCGGAATAGTGGCCGTTGTATCGGCCGCTGCCTTGTTTTTTTCATCCTGCACAGTTGTACGTCAGGGGGAATTCGCTGTAAAACGGAAGTTTGGTAAATATAGCGATGAAGTTTACACCAGTGGTCTTCGCGGTTTCAACCCTTTCACGACTACTGTCATAAAAGTGAATGGACAGACTGAAAACCTGGAGGTGTCTGTCAATATACCCTCCCGCGAGGGTCTTACCATCCAGAGCGAAGTATCCATTCTGTATCAGGTAACCAAGAAAGAGACGCCTGATTTGCTCAGAAACGTGGGTCTCGACTACGAAACAACCCTGATTCTTCCTGTTTTCCGCTCTGCTGTGGCCGACGTGACATCTCGTTACTACGCCAAGGATATGCACTCCGGAAGCCGCTCCGAAATTGAAAAAAGTATTCAGGAGCTTATGATGAAAACGCTGAGCCAGAAAGGTATTCAGGTAGAGGCTGTGCTGCTGAAAAGCATAGTCCTGCCCAGAAACCTGACGCAGGCAATTGAAGACAAGTTGGAAGCTGAACAAAGGGCGCAGCGTATGGAATTCGTACTGCAACAGGAAAAGCAGGAGGCTGAGCGGAAACGTATTCAGGCTCAGGGTGTGAGCGATGCCAACAAAATTATTTCCGCAGGCCTGTCGCAGGAAATACTGCAGTTCAAGGCACTCGAAGCCTGGCTCGAACTCAGCAAATCGCCTAACGCAAAAGTAATTATCTCCAACGGCTCCGTACCTATGATGATGGACCCGGACGGAGTGTCCGAATCTTCGGTCGGCTTGCCCAGAGGTGGTTTGCTCACCTCCGGGGCAGCCGCCAAAAAGGATTAAAGAAATAAAAGAATGATTTGAGTGTACCTAAGATGGTGGTTTTTCTTCAAACCGGTCGTTCCATGCAGTTGGAGCGACCTTTTTTTATGCTTTATTCAGTTTTTTTCTCAGGATGGAATGGCCAATCTGCAACGAAACTGTATATGTGCCTGCTGGCAGTTTCGTCAGATTAAGGTCGGTCTGGTACTCTCCGGCCAACTGCCATGCTGCCGGTTGCTGAATCACCGTTTTCCCCGTGATGTCACGTACAGAAACACTCACCTCGGCAGCCTCCGGCAAACGATACATGACATTCAGATAATTAACTACCGGATTCGGATAAGTCACGAAGCGGAAATCTTCAGCACCCGGGTCTCCAGTACCTGATGTTTGTGTGCGGGTTACCAGCACATCGTCCACAGCCAGAAAATAATCATCATCGGCATTGTGCAAAAATGCCAGGTATATTGTCTGACCGGCATACTGACCCAGGCTCACCGAGTGCGGTTCCAGAATACCCCTCAACAGAGTTGAATCCCCTGGAGCATACAGGTCAACGTAATCGTCGTTGCGCAGGCTGTCGGCATGAATGTAAC
>JBEGNB010000378.1:0-3220 GCA_041182785.1 Bacteroidota bacterium | reverse complement strand
GGCATCTTTGTATCAATAACTGCATGAGAGCGGTTTTCACACGATGATATTAGGTTTTCTCGCTTCTGTACTCATCGGGATATCCCTTGGCCTTATTGGCGGGGGAGGCAGTATCCTGACTGTTCCCGTTCTGGTTTATCTCTTTGGAGTAGACCCGGTGCTGGCAACGGCCTACTCATTATTTATAGTAGGGGCAACCAGCCTGGCAGGAGTGTGGCCCAAGTATCGCGACGGACTAGTGGATATTAAAACAGCCATTGTCTTTGGAATTCCCTCCATTGCAGCTGTTTATGCTACCAGAGCCTGGATAGTTCCTGCGATACCCGATACTGTTTTTTCTCTGGACAGTTTCAGTCTGACAAAACCGGCATTACTGATGGGGCTATTTGCAGTCCTGATGGTATTTGCCTCCTATTCCATGATCCGTGACAGGGCTGATACTGCTGAACAGGAGGAAATCGGGCCACGTTCATACAATATTCCGATGATACTGCTGGAGGGTTTACTGGTAGGCGTACTGACCGGTCTGGTAGGAGCTGGTGGAGGGTTCCTCATTATTCCTGCACTGGTTCTTTTCAGTAAATTGCCCATGAAACAGGCAATTGGTACGTCGCTGCTCATTATTGCTGCCAAATCACTGTTCGGATTCACTGGAGATCTGGGGCATCATTCCATAGACTGGATATTTTTGGGAGAGGTTACCACACTCGCAATTTCGGGTATATTTGTGGGTAATTGGCTCAGCCGGTTGGTTGATGGCAATAAACTGAAAAAGGGATTCGGCTGGTTTGTGCTGGTAATGGGTATTTACATCATAGCCAAAGAATTTCTGATAAGATAAATTGACAGCTACCTGGAGGTAGTCACTTGAAACAAAACCTTTGTCACACATGAAACTTGAACAAATTTACACCGGTTGCCTTGCTCAGGGCGCTTACTATATTGAAAGCGAAGGTGAGGCAGTGGTAATTGATCCGCTCCGCGAGGTAAACGCATATCTGGAGAGGGCAAGCCGGGATGGTGCCCGTATCAAATATGTATTTGAAACGCACTTTCACGCTGATTTTGTGAGTGGACACCTCGATTTGAGCAAAAAATCGGGTGCGCCCATTGTTTACGGTCCCATGGCAAGTCCAACCTTTGATGCGTATATTGCCAGGGATGGAGAGGAGTTCAAAGTGGGCAAGCTCACATTCAGGGTATTACATACTCCCGGGCATACCATGGAAAGTACCTGCTACCTGCTGCTCGATGAAAATGGCGCAGAAAAGGCACTTTTTTCGGGTGATACACTCTTTATCGGCGATGTTGGCCGTCCCGATCTGGCACAGAAGGCTGCGAACCTGACGCAGGATCAGCTGGCCGGCTATCTTTTCGACTCACTTCGGAGCAAGGTGATGACGCTTCCCGATGACGTGACTGTATATCCCGCTCACGGTGCCGGGTCTGCTTGTGGCAAGAATATGTCGAAAGAAACCTTCGACTCCCTCGGGCACCAGAAAGCCGTCAACTATGCACTTCGTGCCGACATGACCAGAGAGGAGTTCATCAAGGAAGTGACAACCGGCTTGATGCCACCGCCTGCCTATTTCCCGTTGAACGTAGCGTTGAACAAGCATGGCTACGACAGTATTGACACTGTGCTCGAAAGAGGAACCAAAGCGCTGTCTCCCCGCGCTTTTGAGGCCGCCGCTAACGAAACTGGAGCACTGATTCTCGATACAAGAAATGCGGAGACCTTCTCAAAAGGGTTTGTTCCCAATTCCATCAACATTGGTATTGACGGCAGTTTTGCTCCGTGGGTTGGCGCACTTATTCCGGATGTAAAGCAGGAAATCCTGCTGGTAACCGATCCGGGTCGCGAACAGGAGACAGTCACCAGACTTGCCCGCGTCGGATACGATTACTGTCTGGGCTACCTCGAGGGAGGAATTGAAGCCTGGAAGGCCGCAGGCCTGGAAACCGACCAGATTCAGCGTATTTCCGTATCTGAACTGGCAGAAATCGTCGCAAAAGAGCCTGAAACTGCTGTGTTTGACGTTCGAAAGGGCAGTGAGTATCTCAGCGAGCACTATGCCAAAGCCTCCAGCGCACCGCTTGATACGGTGAACGAGTCCATGCTGGATATCCCGCGCGACAAAACGGTATATATCCACTGTGCCGGCGGTTACCGCTCCATGATTTTCGCGAGTATCCTGCGCGCACGCGGGTACGACAACCTCATTGACGTGAGAGAGGGATTCAAGGGCCTGAAGGACTCCGGGCAGTTTGAACTGACCGATTACGTCTGTCCTACGACACTTCTCTGAGGATTATTGCAGTTGTACTACAACAAAAATCACTGACTTGAACAATGGAACTTCTGACTAAACCCTGGCCCTGGTGGGTTGCCGGTACATTTATCGGTCTGCTGGTGCCAACATTACTGATTCTGGGAAACAAGCACTTTGGTGTGTCATCCAACCTGCGCCATATATGTGCTGCGTGTTTTCCCGCCAACATTGGTTTCTTCAAATACGACTGGAAGAAGGAGATATGGAACTTCTTTTTTGTGGGAGGAATTCTGGCGGGTGGCGTAATCGCCGCTGTATTTCTGAATGCCGGTGAGCCGGTACAAGTGCATCCTGAACTGGTGAACGAGCTGGCCGCTCACGGAGTTGGTCAGCCTGAGGGACTGCTTCCTGCCGATTTGTTCAGTTTCGACAGCCTGATGACGGTTCGCGGCTTCATCATGATAGTGGTGGGCGGATTTCTGGTGGGCTTCGGAACCCGGTACGCCGGCGGATGCACCAGCGGACACGCCATCATGGGTCTATCGAACCTGCAGTGGCCATCTCTGATTGCCACGATAGCATTCATGGTTGGAGGATTTGCCATGACACACCTCCTCTTGCCACTTATTCTTTCACTTTGAAAAAACTGTCGTATGTCTGAAAAGTTGACTCCCCGGTTTCGTCCCTCCGACCATGACATCCGTTCAGTGGATGCCATGTGCGTGAATGAATCTGAACTCTCGCACCCGTGGTGGTACAATTTCAAGTACTCGGTAGCGGGCATATTGTTTGGAATTGTCCTTGTCAAAGCTGAAATTGTATCCTGGTTCAGAATACAGGAAATGTTCCGGTTGCAGTCCTTCCACATGTATGGAATCATCGGAACTGCTGTTGTTATCGGGGTATTATCAGTTGCGCTGATCAAAAAACTCCGGTTGAAAACCATT
>JBEGNB010000377.1:0-7100 GCA_041182785.1 Bacteroidota bacterium | reverse complement strand
GCGTCACGTTGAAGGAAGTGAAATGAAACAGATATGGCTTGATGCAGCCATTCCCGACAAGCCATATTCCGAAATTGAAATATTCTTCTGGAATGCCGGAAGCAACAAGGTTGTCAGGCTCGACGACCTGTATGCGGAAATCTTTTAATTCAGTATTATGTACCTCTGTATCAGCACGTTGTTATTCCAGAACCAATTTGTCAGTTACGGGAGCGAACACCTCTCCTGGCTGTTGTACGGTGCACTGAGCACCGTATTCTGGATCTGGTACGGCCGCCGTCAGCCCGATGAGCCGGGAAGGCAGCGCGTCGGACTCGTCATGAGCCTTATACCCGCCACCCTGTGGGCCTGCATTTCCGTTTACCTGATTGCATATACCGATCCGGTGGACCTGAATCTGGTACTGCCCTTTCATGTCTGTTACTTCATCAACCTGATGATGCCGGTGCTGATGTGGCGGCGCTCCTATTTTCTGTTTGAAATTTTCTATTTCGTGGTGATGGCCGGGTGTATTCAGGCCTTGCTGACACCCGATGTAAGCACCGTTTTCCCGGATCACATCCATATCAGGTACTTTGTGGTGCACATATCGCTGGTACAGAGCGTTTTATATGCGATATTCGTGTTCCGGTTCCGTCCCACCTGGAAAGGACTGGGGAAAACACTGGTCTGGATGAACGTTTACTTTGTATTTGTACTGATTATCAATCTGTTACTGGATACCAACTTCATGTTCCTGCGCAGGAAACCGGCTTCGACATCCCTGCTCGACCACCTGGGCGACTGGCCCTGGTACATACTGGTTTCGGAGTTTGTAGCGGTGATACTGTTTGCAGTGGTGATGCTGCCTTTTGCTGTTGGAGGGAGGGGTAAAACAGGTAACAGTTGACAAGTTCATATCAGATCAGAAAATAAAAACTTCTCTGGTTCGCATATTTCGATTTGTACACTCCGAAATGGAGTGCCTCTATTTTTTCGGAATGGAAAACTGTAATGAGACGAAAGGGGTTATCAGAATCGGAAATCGAACAAAGAACAAACAGATTAAATCAGGCATTCCCGGATGCATTCAGGTCATTGGTAAGAAACCGAAGAAATCCGGAACTGGACGAATTTCAGGTACTTGACTTACTTCGAAGAAATGGCCTTACTGATACAGCCAATTATCTGCATAGTTTATTGTAACCCCCACCGCAAAAAATCCGGCATGGCCATCCCCCAGGTATGGGGCTCGTGACGGCCGCCGGGTATTTCGAGATAGCGGATGGCCTGCTCTTGTACACCTTTGGCACGGATCGCCCGGATGATATCCTGCGTATCATCAATAGAATCAATGATGCCGTTGCTATTCCGGTCGTCCGTTTCATCGAGGGTGCCGCACTGAAACCAGTAACGGGCATCGGGTACCTGCTGTGTCTGGTAAATAATATCGTGCATGATTCTGTCGGCATCAGGATCCTCGGGGCATACATCCGACCAGCGCCACCAGAATGATCCGGAGAACACACCGCAGACGCCAAAAACATCCGGATTGGCCCATGCAATGTCGAATGCCGACAGACCTCCCAGCGAGAAGCCCGCAATGGCCTGCTGTTCGGGTACGCCGGCAAGGCGGTAGTGCCTCGACAGATACGGCATTAGTTCCTCTACCACAAAACGGGTATAGGCTGCAGCCAGATCGCCCCGGCCCTTGTAGTCGGGCTGCCGCGCTGTTCCGTACTCCCGCAGTCGGTCGTGACTGGCGTGAATACCCACGGTGATCAGCGGAGGCAACGTCTTCTCCGTGTACAGCTTTTCCAGCATCGGGATAAAATCCATGCGTGACAAATCCTGGCCGTCGTTGAACAGTACGAGCGGATACTCCCGGTCTCTGTTCCTGTTGTAATCCGGTGGAGTACAGATATCCAGCCTGACGTCGCGATTCAGCGCAGTTGAAAACAGTTCAATACTCGTCCGGGCGAGTGAATTCCCTTGCTGAAATACATGGCGGATTGCCTTTGCCGGTTTCTGCCAGAATTTCATGCCTCATTGATTTCAGCGATTCTCCCGCGGGCGAGCCCGAGCGCACGCGCGTGCTGCTCTTCCTCCGAGAGCAGGGTGTTGTCTATCACCACCGCATCATCAGCCTTTTTCAGCGGACTGTCCTCGCGGGTGGAGTCAATATGATCGCGTTCTTCGAGGTTACGGAGGATATCGTCCCAGGATGCATCAATTCCCTTGGCGGCGAGTTCGAGGTGGCGGCGGCTGGCGCGCACATCGGAATCCGCAGTCAGAAAAATTTTCAGCTCCGCATCGGGGAACACAACAGTACCAATATCTCGGCCGTCGGCCACGATACCGCGGCGTTTGCCCATGGCCTGCTGCTGTTTCACCATAGCCCGGCGCACAGCCGAGATGGCGGCTACCGGACTTACATGCTCGCTCACCCGCATCTCGCGGATATCGCGCTCCACATCCACATCATTCAGGAATGTGTGATTATGGCCGTCAACCCGCTCGAAGTGAATACTGATGTGCCGAAGCGCCTCTTCCACCTGTGCACCGTCGTGATAATCGGCACCGGTATTCAGGAAATAGAGTGTCACTGCCCGGTACATGGCCCCGGAATCCAGATAGGCGTAATGCAGTGTTTTGGCCAGCGCCTTGGCCAGCGTACTTTTGCCACAGGAGGAGTGGCCGTCTATTGCAATGATGATCTTTTTCATAAGGAATACGCAAAGGTGGCAAATCAGGTTACTTTTACCATCCGAATGGACTACCTTTTTTCAGAAAATATATCAGCGCATCTGTTGTTATGGGTTGCCGTATCTGTAGCAGCCGTGCAGATTGCCTTCATGGCATGGGTATCCATCGCTTTCCGGCGATCATCCGCCGCTCCCCCCGTCAGCATTGTACATCCTTCAATTTCGGTGATAATATGCGCGAGAAACGAGGAGTTCAACCTGAAAAAGTATCTGCCTCTGTTGCTGACACAAGAGTACGCCGGCAAATGGGAGCTGATTGTAGTGAACGATGCTTCCTCAGATGGCACCGCTGCGCTGCTGTCGGAATTTCAGAAGACAAGTTCGCATCTTCGGGTGGTCACAGTGGAGAAAAAAGAAAGTCCGGGCAAAAAAGGGGCGCTGTCAGCCGGCATCCGGGCTGCATCCTTTGACTGGCTGCTGTTCACCGACGCCGACTGCAGGCCGGCGGGAAACAACTGGCTGTCTGGCATGGCAGCATGTATGACGACCACCCCGTCAACCCGGCTGGTACTCGGGTATGGGCCCCTGGAGACGACGAAGGGTTGGCTCCGGCAGTGGCCCCGCTGGGAGGCAATACATACCGCCATGCTGTATGTGTCGCTTGCGCGAGCGGGCATACCGTACATGGGCGTGGGGAGAAATATGGCCATACACCGGTCGCAGTACGAGGCTGCCGGCGGATTTTCATCACATGAGCATCTGGCATCCGGCGACGATGATTTGCTGGTAAATGCAGTTGCCACACGGTACAATACGGTTGTCTGTCTGGATCCTGATACTTTCATGTATTCGGCCGGCAAAACCACTTTCCGGGACTGGCTCCGGCAGAAAAGACGGCACTTGAGCACCGGAGCACACTACCGACGGATACATCAGGTATTGCTGACCCTGCTGGCAGGCACACACGTGATGCATTATCTTGTTAGCATACTGCTGCTGTTTATTGCACCCGTCGCTGGATTAGCTCTGTGGGCCGTGCGCGCAGGCGCGTGCATGATTTCCTTCCGGCGCGTATTGGGTGTACTAAAAGCTGGTGATCTTTATCCGTGCCTCCTGCTTTATGACGCACTCACTGCCGTGTACTACGGAGTTTTTGCCGTATGGGAAGCTGTCCGGGGATTGTGGATACAAGAAAAGAGGCGTGATATATGGTGACACCGTGGACACGCGATTTATCGCGTATCCATAACCGTTCAACGCACGGCCGATTCGCGATTTATCGCGTATCCATAACCGTTCAACACACGGCCGATTCGCGATTTATCGTGTATCCATAACCGTTCAACGCACGGCCGATCTGCGATTTATCGCGTATCCATAACCGTTCAACACACGGCCGATCTGCGTCCGGCATCCGAAGACGATTGGCTGATCCGCGTCCGGCATCCGAAGACGATTGGCTGATCCGCGATGAATCGCGGATTTACGGACACCACCGTACCACCACCGTGGATACGCGA
Organism: Bacteroidota bacterium; assembly: GCA_041182785.1. GTDB lineage: Bacteria > Bacteroidota > Bacteroidia > Chitinophagales > Saprospiraceae > M3007. The sequence continues at coordinate 2,896 of JBEGNB010000377.1, read as the reverse complement.
TTCATCGCGTATCCATAACCGTTCAACGCACGGCCGATACGCGTCCGGCATCCGAAGACGATTGGCTGATCCGCGATGAATCGCGGAGTCACGGACACCACCGTACCACCACCGTAGATACGCGATTTATCGCGTATCCACAACCGTTCAATGTACGGCCAATCCGCGATTTATCGCGTATCCACAACCGTTCAACACATGGCCGATTCGCGTCCGGCATCCGAAGACGATTGGCAGATCCGCGATAAATCGCGGAGTCACGGACACCACCGTACCACCACCGTGGATTCGCGATTTATAGCGAATCCTCAACCATTCAACGCACGGCCGATTCGCGTCCGGCATCCGAAGACGATTGGCTGATCCGCGATGAATCGCGGATTTACTGTTTTTGGGATAGTGCCTTGATTTTCTCCTCCAGTTCGTCTTCGTCGCCGGGAGCGTATCCAACGTGTTCATAGACAATATTGCCTTTCTGGTCGAGCAGGAAAGTGTATGGTACCGACTGTATATTGGCGGCAATTGACAGTTCACGGCTGGTATCGAGCAGGATTCTGTAGGGCCACGCCTTCGATTGCACCATGGCGGGAACCTTCGCAGCAGTACGGGAATCATCGGTACTGATAGCAATCAGTTCCATATTGTAGTTTTTCTGCCAGTCTTCGTAAATCTCGTTGATGGCATCGAGTTCCTTTTTACACGGAGAGCACCAGGTTGCCCAGAAACTGATAACAGTTATTTTGCCTGATTTGCCCAGGTCTTTTGCATTGATGGTTTGTCCTTCCAGCGTTTTCAGGTTGGCGGAGGGAAGGGCCTTGCCCTGAGCAAAAACAGACGTGGCAAAAGCCAGGATAGCGAGAATAGAAAGCGTTTTTTTCATGCAGTTGGAATGAATTTTTCTTTAGTTAACCTTTGACAGCTCACCTTTCAGGAAGTCAATTACTTTAATTTCAACAGGGTCAACCTGGCGAAGTTCGGACAGATAAAACGACACCCAGTCGCCAAGATGTACAAAGTAGAAGGCTTTTTCCACGAGCGATTTCCCTTTTGACCACAATTCTATGCTGGTCTGTGTGTAATGTTGAATAATCTCTCTGTTGATATCCATACGAATGGACGTCCTGTTCTGGTCGTCGCGGTTTCTGAGCCACACCACAGCTACGTCGGGGCGCTGGTCGCGCCAGCCCACGAGTTCGTTGTGGTTCATTTCGGGTACCACATGATGCCAGCACAGCATTTTGGCATTTTCGTTGATTTGCTGGCGCCAGCGCACAGCCACGGCTTCCATCTGATCGGCGATATAGAGTACGGGTGTTTTACCGTGGAGGAATCCGGCAATTTTTCGGGCCTGTTTCTGTATGGCAGCCTGATCGCGGGTGAGCAATTTCCGGGCGGCATCCACCTGATTGAATAGCTTGCCCGGTATGAGCCTGGCAGCGCGTAAAATACCCAGTTGTGCCACGATAGAATAGCCCATGCACGCGCGGGGACTGCTCCAGCCGCCCGGCACCTGCACATAATCGAGATCGTGTTTTTTTGCCAGTTCTATCAGTTTGCCTCCCGAGGCCACCACAACTATTTTTGCTCCGGTGGTCAGTAACTGTTCAAACGTACTAATTGTCTCTTCAGTATTTCCGCTGTAGGAAGAACATATTGCGAGCGTATTTTTGTTGATCCAGGCCGGTGCCTGATAACCCTTGCTCACCACGACAGGCAACTTGCAGATTCCTCGAACGAAATCCTGCACGAAGCCGCCGCCAATACCGCTGCCACCCAGTCCGGAAATAAAGACAGAGCGCAGGGGTGCCGTATGCTTTTTCAGTTGAATGTTTTTTGCGATTCCGAGAGCTTCCTCCAGTTGTTCGGGGAAGCGGGCGATCATTTTATCCATGTCAATTCCGGTTATTTGCTGCAAAAGTAATTCCCGGCGCTGACATTCGGAGCAATAAAAAAGTCCCGGCATCTGACATGAGACGCCGGGACTTTTACCGCAATCGGTCAAACTTACTTGGACTTCACAGCAAGGCTGTAAATTACCAGACCGAATCCGATCTTGTTCACGGCATCGCCGATGTTGTAGATCAGGTCCATGTTGCGAACGTCAATTACGCCACGCAGCCAGCCATCAGTTTCGATGGCCATGTAGCCAATCGGGTAGATAGCCCAGCCAACCAGTACGAACCATGACAGCGCCTTGAATGCAGACTGCAGGGCAGGATCGTTGGATCCGCTTGCCAGCTTTCTTGCAGAACCCAGCCATACTTCATACAGAATACCAGCGTAACCAAGCGTAGAAATGATACCCCAGATAACGCTCTGATTTCTGAAAGCAGTTTCGCCCAGGTAACCAGCTACCAGCATGATCAGAGAGTAACCGATCATCTTCCAGAGAAGATCAATTTTTGCTCCGAATGCCTTCAGGATGAGGTAAAACTCCACGCACATCAACGGAACAGTAAGGATCCAGTCAATGTAGCGGAACTGGGTGGGTGAAGCACCCGTGGTCATCCACACATCACGCATGTAGTAGTAGTGTACTGATGCGATCATGGTGATAAGACCTGCGATCAGAAGGGAAGTTTTCCACTTGCCTTCTACAGTCTGTCTCTCGAAGAAAAAGAAGACAGAGGCTGCGAACATCGCCATGTAGCCAATGAAGAATGTGAAACCGACATAATCATTGGCTGACAAGCCAGAGAACAGAAAGATTGAAGAGTTGAAAAGCAATTCCATAAAAATAATTTTGTTTACTGAAAAGATGCCTGTTAAAACGATTGGCGACGCAAATTTGTTTAACTTTTTTGACAATTTAGCAACTCTTCAAAAATTTTATTTTGAAAACCAGTTTTGACCGAAACCCTGCTTAGCGTGTAATTTTATTATATATGAACAAAAA
>JBEGNB010000376.1:0-2849 GCA_041182785.1 Bacteroidota bacterium | reverse complement strand
GTAATGGCTCCTTTCAACGATTTATAACCGGTTTTTGCCATTGTCCAGTTTTTCGAGCGCATGATATCTTTGTAGGCTGCAGCCTGCGCCGGCGTGGTTTCACCGCGTGTACTTCCCTGCTTCTTTTCCTCTCTGAGCATTCGCTCCATATCAATATCGCGGAGCTCGAATGAAAAGTCATTTTTGATTTCGGCACACACCTGGTCCATATACTGTGGCCACAGGACTTCAAAACGCGAATCTTTCCGAACCAACCCCCAAAGGGACTCCTCCCGCAGTTTCATTTCATCTTCAGTGGCATCACCTGATTTGTGCTTCCACGGATCACGACCCTTCCAGACCTGAAAAAAGCGCGCCTGGGTCTTCTTCATCTGTGCCACCATTGCCTCCTCGGCATGACGCTGGTAAACAGGATCAATAGTGGTATATATCCTGATGCCATCCCGGTACAGGTTGTAGCGGGAGCCATCTGGTCGTCTGGCCTGGGGTTGCTCGAGTATTTGAGATACCTGCTTCTCCAGGTAATCGCACAGATAAGGGGCCTTGTCGTCAACAAATGTCACCGGCCTGAAGTTGATACCCAGCGGGAGCAATTTCAGGCTGTCGTACTGAGCCTCTTTCAATACACCGTTGTGACGCATCTGCGAAAGAACCACCCACCTGCGGCGCATGGCCCGGTCAGGATGACGGTTTGGATTATATCTGGAAGGATTCTGTAACATGCCAATCAGCATCGCTGCTTCCTGTACCTTCAGTTTCGACTGGTCCTTGCCAAAATATACCTCCGAAGCAGCATGTACTCCGTAAGCATTGTTGATGAAGTTGAACTGATTCAGGTACATGGAGATAATTTCCTCCTTGGTATAGGCTCTTTCCAGCTTGACCGCTGTAATCCATTCCCGCAACTTCATGTAAATCAGCTTGAAAAAGCGCTCAAACTTGTTTAGTCCCTCAAAATCGCGGTCGGAATACAACATTTTTGCCAATTGCTGGGTAATTGTCGAACCACCTCCCGAACTTTGGTCCGCCAGAAGTATCGTCCGGACCATCACTCTCGCAACTGCCCTGGCATCTATCCCGCAATGTTCCCTGAATCGTTCGTCTTCCGTGGATATCAATGCCGAGACAAGATGCGGATTGAGGTTTTCGTAGGAAACCGGCACGCGGTTTTCTACAAAAAAACGACCGAGTACCTCGTTGTTGTCGGCAAGAACCTCGCTGGCAAGGGCCGAAGCCGGGTCTTCCAACTCTCTGAACGACGGAATGGATGTGAAATTGATAGTCAGAAATATCACCGCCACCCCAATCATGCCGCCAATCAGCAGGCGCCATGTCAGACGGATAATCTTTCCATACAAGGGCATACGCTTCTTCTGAAGGGATGCCTTGATTGTAATCAGATGTTGAGGCTCCATTTTTTTCTGTATTGGGTGATGTTTCAACCGCAAAAGTAGTCAAAAAAAATAATTTGTTTCATGTTTCCGATGATATGTGCGCTGGCATTTCTTGCGGTTTGTTACGCCGTGATTATGCTGGTTTATCTGGCTGGATTTGTACGGGCACGTCTGTATCCTGTTGAACAGTCGGACACAACCCGTTTGCGCGTCGCTGTTGTGGTACCGGTCAGAAATGAAGCCCTGGTGGTGGAGAAATGTATTTCGTCGGTTTTGGGCGGCACATACCCCGCAGATTTGGTTGAACTGGTTGTTGTTGATGATTTTTCCACAGATGAAACGGCTGCCGTGGTCACAGACCTGTTTGCAAACCGGTGCGATAATCAGTCTGTAAAACGTCTGATTCGTCTTTCAGCATATCTGCCCCCCGAAAGAAGTTTGTTTCCCAACAAGAAAAAGGCTGTCGAGCTGGCCGTTGCTGCCAGTAATGCCGATATTATTGTTACCACGGATGCCGATTGTGTGGTTCCTCCAAACTGGCTGAAGGTGGTGGTCTCCCGGTTTATTACTGACATGGAGTTACAAATTCTGGCCAGTCCGGTGCTCTGTGATTCCGGCGATTCGCTGGTTGAGCGGTATCAGGCGCTCGATTTTATCGGTCTGATGGGTATCACAGCCGCAGGGTATCAACTCGGATGGCATCAGATGGGGAATGGTGCTAATCTGGCATACCGGAAATCAGCTTTTCTGTCTGTTAATGGCTATGAAGGCAACGACCATATTCCTTCCGGCGACGATATGTTCCTGTTGAGTAAAATAGATAACAAGTGGCCCGGATCTGCCCGCTTTCTCCCGGCCCGGGAGGCTCTGGTAATCACTCAGCCTTGCCCCGACTGGCGCAGTTTTTTTCGGCAAAGAACAAGATGGGGTAGCAAGAATGCGGCAATTCCCGGGATTGCCATAAAGCTGATTCTGCTCGCGGTACTGCTGTTTTGTGTGAGTATCTGGATTTCTCTGGTCGCAGCACTGACGGGCTTCATACCCTGGACTGTTTTCGCAGGACAGGTTGCTGTCAAATTTCTGTTCGATTATCTCTTTCTGAGTAATGTGGCTTCGTTTTTCGGGAAGAGAGAATTTCTGAAATCCTTCCCGGTCATGTCGCTCATCCACGCAGCTCAGATTTCTGTGGCTGGTATCGGCAGTTTGTTCCTGAATACCCGGAGGTGGTAGTCAAAAACTGCGACGCAATCGAAGAAATACTGACAGATACTGGTCTCTGAACCGGTCGCCCGGTGTTTGCAGCATAAATATCTGGCCGGTCAGGTCTATATCCCAGTCTTCTTTGATGTTGTAGGCGAGCATCGGCACGGCAATTAAAAGGTTGAACCGGGGAGAGTAAACCAGCGCCACCGTGGCGTTCAAAATCGGTGTTAACGGCTTTGCGACGGTAACGAT
>JBEGNB010000375.1:0-3449 GCA_041182785.1 Bacteroidota bacterium | reverse complement strand
CCATATTTGGAGGCCACCGCCTGATAGTGATGATCTGCATCCAGCGGATATTCAAACCTGTTGCCGCTGGTATTGGTTTGGGTAACCGGCTCGAGTGAGAAAGCGGGTTCAAACTGCGTTTCAGACAGATATTGTCCGAGATCAAACAGACGGGTTGTAGCGCCCTGTATGGGTTGTCTGGATTCTTTGTCGAACACCCTGACCAGCAATTGAGGAGTAGCCGGCTCGAGATACAGTTTTTCTGCAATCGGCTTGCGCCAGGGGCGCGGGGGCGTCGAGAACCTGACGGTATCCGGAGAGAACCTTCTTTTCTCGCCGATAAGCATATAATTTTTGCCAGGCAACAGATCGAAATCAAAACTTCCGTTTTCACCCACCTCCACCCTGAACGTTCGGGTATCAGGCGTATCGGTTTCGACGAGCGTCATGGAAGAGTAGCCGAGTACCTGACTGGTTGGCACTCCTTTCTTTCGAACGAAAGTGGTGGCGGTGAGCTGCGGTCTCAGAAAATCTGCCTGATATATATCGTAACAGCATCCTTCCTCTGACTGGTTGAAACTTCCCCTTCTGTTGCTGGACAGAAAAGCCGTCCGGCTGTCGGGAGTCAGCATGAAAAACACATCGTTGGCGCCCGAGTTAACCGGATAGCCTATATTGACAGGCTCGACAAAAGCATTTCCATCCCAGGATGCCTTATACACATCAAAGCCGCCCATGGTAGTCAGGCTGTCTGAGCTGAAATAGAGCGTTGCCGTTTTCGGATGATAAAAGGGGGTGACATCATCCCCCGGAGTATTGATGGCCGCCATATTTTCGGGGCCAAAGAACTGGTCTCCCTCAATTTTGCAGCACCATATATCTTTTCCACCCTTACCTCCCGGGCGGTTACTGGCAAAAAACAGCATCTCGTATTTTTCACCCGGGACAGAACCTACAGCGGGTTGGGTATTGGTAAAGCCGGCCAGATTGATGTTATCCGGGAGTCGTTCGGCCGGTCCCCAGTCTCCACCGGGCAACAATTTCCTTCGATAAATTTCACAGTTGACATCATAGGATTTTCCGATAAACTCGCATCTGGAGTAATACACCACGTCACCTCTGGAGTTGAAGGTTGTGTGCGTAATATGATGTCCCTCCTCATTGAACGAGACGAGCTGTGCTGCTTCTGTGAGTAGCGGGCCTCCGGCCGACATCACCTTGTTCAGACTCCGGCGCGGAAAAACCTTGTCGGACAGAAACGGAAAGCGCGGCGACGAGAAGTAAAGCCTGTCGCCCAGCAGATATGGAGCATGTTCGGAAAACTGGGGTGTATTGATATTACTATCGAGCAAATTAAAAAGATCCGGCTCGGTAACAGGATTCGCCATAGCCGTAACGGCCCACTCGCAATCTTCCAGTCTATTTTCAGCAGCCAGCTTTGAAGATTCTGTGGCAGCAGCCGGTTTGTCTTCAAACAAAAACCTCCTGTACACCTTTGATGCCTCGGCGTACTTGCCCATACGGTACTTCACCTCTGCCAGCCGGAGCAGGGCATAGCCATCGGGACCAGTGAGTTTATTGTCAACGATAGTCTGGTAAGCCACCTCGGCACTGTCGAGCGCTGCATAACTGATAGCAGCCTCTCCGTAGGCAGCGAGTACCCTGGCATTGAGGGGTTCGGCCTTCAGGAGGGTTTTGTAATAGCGCATGGCGCCGAAATAATTCCCCCTTTCCACTTCATTGCGTGCTGCCTGCTCCAGTGCTTCGAAGGAGGGGCCTCGCTCGTAGTCCTGATTAATACGGTCAGAAACACCTATTTGTCCCGGAAGTAACCGGGACATCAGCAGGAATGCGACCGTTAATATGCTTTTCTGCTTCAAGGTCATTTTGAAAGTCATAGTTGCTCGTGTACTTGATCAGCCCGGAGGGCAGGAAGGGATTATCAGAAAAGCTGGCAGGACTTGTACTTTGGAATAGGCTTGACCCTGTAGAGGCGATATCCAACAGAAACCTCGGGGCCTCCGCGCTTGTTGGTGATAGTTTTGACTTCGGAGAGCGCAGTCACGTCGTAGGAGAAGCCAATCTGCCAGGTTTTGAAGAAGAAATCCACACGAGGAATGAGTGCATCGCGGAAATGGTGCCGGAAATCCAGACTGATTTGAAGTGCCATTTCCTTATACAGGTTTCTGTTCAGGTGCATACGAAGTCCCGCGCCATATACAGCCTCGCGGTAGCCACCCTGACGCTGATACATACCCTGAACAACCAGGTCGTAGTTGTGAGCAAGCTGAACAAGTGCGTTGGCATGTACCACTTTTCTATCCTGCAGCCTGACATCACCCGAGTTATTAAGCGAGGCCGACCAAAAATCGTGATTTGGGCGGTTAAGGTGGTGAATACCTCCTCCGATATCGAGCTTGGAGCGTTTCCGGGGCGACTGCAGGCGCAGATTGAACCCGGCACTGAAGTCGAAATACTTCAGGCTCTGGCTTTGAAAGAGCTGGTTTTCGTGCGTAGGGGCCTGCGGGTCGTATATGCGGTTATTCCACTGAGCATCGAAATCAGTTTTTCCGTACCGAAGGATCGCTGGCCGAAAGCGGGCGTGGCGCCCACTGTCAGGAAGCCGAATTTTGTAACGGGCAACGTAACGGACACAGGCAGGCCGACCTGCATGGAAGTGAGACTCAGGCTGCCCTGTTTGTCATAGTTCAGGAGCAGGCCACCGGTAAAGTAGCGGTCGAACTTGCTCTTGGACCAGTAAACCTTGTTTTCGACGGTACCGGAAAATGTGGTGTACGGCACAGGTACCGAACGCCACTGGTCTCTGTAGTTGGCGGTGGCTCGCAGATCCCCGCCAAAAACGCCAACGAGACCCGGGTTCAGATTGACAGGAGAATTGGCGAACTGCGAGAAGTGAATATCCTGCGCCATTGCACCCGAGCAAAGCAATGCGAGTGCGACAACCGGTAATCGCCTGAGAAAAGATATAGCGCTCATATTCACCATCCTGATGATTGAAATGTTTAGAATCATATCTAAACAAAATTAATGCCTAAAAAGGCAAATCACGAATAAACGGCGTAAAAAACAGGATTAAAAGAAAATTCGGGACTTTCGCAGAAGGGAAAAATCCGGCAATTGCGAAAGACCCGTAACAGAGATCAAACTAAACGGCGTGAAGATACGCAAAATTTCTTATTTCTAACTAAATCAGTTCAATTATGGTTACACCGTCACCTCCCTGATCCTGTTCCGGATGAAAAATCCTGGAAATATTGCTTCCATATTCCTTCAGCTTCTGGCGGACAATTCGGCGAAGAATACCGTCGCCCTTGCCGTGAAGTACCCGCAGACTGGCTGCATTACTGAGCAGTGCGTTATCAATAAATCGCTCGAGTACCTGCATGGCTTCGTCCTTGCTCATACCTCTGAGATCAATTTTGCCATCAAAATCGGCTGCTCGCTGCAGT
>JBEGNB010000374.1:0-8159 GCA_041182785.1 Bacteroidota bacterium | reverse complement strand
ATGGCCTCTCTCCTGAAGCAGGAGGGGGGCTTTTTTATTTTATGAGGATCTGGATGCCGGAGGGTTATGATAAAACTCCTGATTAGCCCATTCCATTTTATCTTTGCGGGGTGCAAATGAAAGGTAAACTCTTGTTTGGTATTTTGGGTATGGTCCTGTTCGACGCAATCGGTGTGCCACTCGGCGGATTGCTGGGCTTCCTCGCCGGTTCGTGGGCGGGGCACCACCTTTTTGATATGCCCAGAGAAAAAGTAGAGTCAGAGAAAACCTTCAACGCACACAAAAAACGCCAGGGGAAATTCCTGTACCATGTATTTTCGTTGTGTGCAAAATTGGCCAAGTCAGATGGAGCCATTACGAAAAGCGAAATCTCTCTGATGGAAAATCTGATGCGCAACCATTTTCACATGAGCGACCGGGGGCGAACAGAGGCGATTGGCGTGTGGAAGCGCGCAAAAGATTCGCAGACAAGTTTTGATGAATATGCCCGCGATTTTTATAGCGATTTTGGCCGGGAAAGACACCAGATAATGAATATGATGGATTTACTCTTCGCGACTGCAGCTGCCGACGGAAGTTTACATCCCAGAGAAGAAGAACTGCTCCTCAGAGCTGCCGGTATCTTTCATATTGGCAGGATGCAATACGAGCGAATCAAGGCCAGATATTTTCATGCACAGTCAACACAGTATCACAGACAGGCTTCCTGGTCGCCACTGGATCCGCATTATGCCATTCTGGGCGCATCGCCCTCAGACAGCGTGGATGAAATAAAAAGAAAATACAGATTACTGGCTGTTAAGTGGCATCCGGACAAGATGGCAGCCGCATCACAGGAAGCACAACGCCACGCCAAAGAGAAATTTCAACAAATTAATGAAGCGTACGAAAAGGTATTGGATGCCAGAAGATGAATCAAATACCTGAAATAACACCGGAGTACAAGCGGTACTTCCTTACACTGGCATACAGGGGAACCAAATACTGTGGCTGGCAGATACAGCCCAATGCTCCGTCAGTACAACAAACCATTGAAGACGCCCTATCGGTCATTCTGAAAACCCGGACGCCCATTACCGGTTGCGGGCGCACAGATACAGGTGTACATGCGCGATATTATGTAGCGCATTTCGACAGCAGGGAAGATCTGCCCCCGACATTCATCAATGGCCTGAACAGCCTGTTGCCCGATGATATTGCGATTTATAGTTGTACAGCGGTGCAATCCAATGCTCACGCGCGGTTCGATGCATTTGAACGCAGTTATGAGTACCATATCACATTCAGAAAAAATCCCTTCCTGAACGACAGGGCCTGGTTTTATCCTCAATACAGGCAACTGGATTCAGAAAAAATGCAAGAAGTTGCCAGCTTGCTGCCAAAATTCAAGGATTTCAGGCCTTTTTGCAAGTCAAACAGCGGACTTGACCACTATCAGTGTGATCTTCGTGATGCCCGGTGGGAGTATCTCCCCGACAGTACCGGACTCGTATTTCATATTTCAGCCAATCGCTTTCTGCGGGGAATGGTACGCCTTGTAGTCGGAGCCTGTATTCAGGCAGGGAAAGGGCAACTGGGATTCGAAGAGGTACATGATGCACTTGAAAAACAGAGGCCACTTGGGAAAAACCTCAGCGTGCCGGCACACGGTCTGTTCCTGACTGCCGTCAGATACCCTTACTTACTAAATATTTGACACATGCAATTTTCTTCAAGACTGATAGAAAAGGCTGTTGATGCCTTTGCAACACTGCCTGGTATAGGCCGAAAAACAGCATTGAGACTGGTCTTGCATCTTTTAAAGCAGGATAAGGCAATCACTGTGCAGTTTACAAGTGCTGTTGCAGCCATGCGCGAAGGGATAAAAGAGTGCAGTACCTGCCATAACTACTCTGACAACGATGAATGCCAGATTTGTGCCGACCCCAGAAGAGAACGGGCTGTTGTGTGCGTGGTAGAGGGAGTCAGAGATCTGATGGCTATTGAGGATACATCACAGTACCGTGGCTTGTATCATATTCTGGGCGGAGTGATATCTCCCATCGAGGGAGTTGGCCCCGGAGAACTGAACATTGACTCACTGGTACAAAGGGCGCAAAGAGGCGAAATTAAAGAGGTAATCATGGCTATCAGCCCGACGATAGAGGGAGAAACAACGATTTATTACCTCACTAAAAAACTGCAGCCTCTGGGTATCAGTATAACGATGATTGCAAGAGGGGTTGCCTTCGGCGGGGATCTTGAATACGCGGATGAGGTGACGCTCGGACGCAGTATAGTAGCCCGTGTCCCTTACGAATCATCGAAATAGAAAGTTACTCATAGCGGAGCGACTCAATAGGGTCGAGCCTGGCAGCTTTCATTGCCGGATAGAAGCCGGAGACAATACCCACGATCATACAAAGGGTGAAGCCAAGCAGCATCCAGCCCCAGGGTATCAGGAAGCTACCTCCCAGCAGAAGAGTCACGATATTGCCTATCAGGATACCGAGAATAATACCAACCAGTCCTCCAATCTGACAAATGATGATAGCTTCAGAAAGAAACTGCATGAGAATACTCTGACGTGTGGCGCCAAGTGCTTTGTAGATGCCAATTTCACGGGTGCGTTCGGTTACGCTGACAAGCATGATATTCATCAAGCCTATGGCTGCTCCGAGCAGGGTCATCAGACCAATTGCCACGGCTGACAGGCGAAGGGTAACCGTATTGTCTTTTAATATGGCAACCAGACTGTTGCTGGCAAAAATCTCGAAATCATCGTCCTGTCCGGGTCTCAGACCCCTTATCTGGCGAAACAGACCTGTTGCTTCAGACTGCGCTGCATCCATGTTAACGGCATTGTCAACGGCAACCAGGAGATAATAATCCTTTTCATCTCCCGCGCCATAAAGCGCCTTTACCGTGGCCAGCGGAGCAAAAACCCTTCTGTCGCTGGATTCGTTCATAGTGGAGCCCTTTGATGCCATCACTCCAACCACGCGCAGCCGGGTGTTGTTCACCGTAATAATCTGGTCCAGCGCCTTCTCGTCTTTTCCGTTAAAAAGCGTCTTGACAATATCCGAGCCAATCACGGCAACGGGTGCGCCGCTTTCAGCCTCTGTTTTCGAGAAGCCGCGCCCAAGCGCTATTTCCAGTCCTTTTACAGGCATATAGTTTTCATCAGCACCATCGAACCGGACATTGGGGTTGGTCTTGAGTTCACCGAATTTAACAGTGGCCCCACCGCTGCCGCTACAACCTACAGCAACCCTGGCCGGGAAGTCAAAGCGCTCCTTGAACTCAATGGCCTGCCTGTAGTTAATCGCTTCCGCTGGCCGGTCTGCGCGGCCACCACGCCTGCTTCGCACTTCATTCCACTTGCGTTCGATACTGAATGAGTTGGCTCCCAAACCGGAGAAGTTATCGTTCAGTGAGTATGCGATAGCGTCTATGGCGGTCAGAATACCAACAAGTGCCATGATGCCAAAGGCAATGATAAGCAGCGTCAGTACCGCACGAAGCATGTTCGTGCGGATATTCTGAAAGGCCATAATGAGTATTTCTGAAAACTTCATTCCCGGGAACCTTATTTTGCATCAAATGTACAGCTCCGTTGGCATGATTATCATTCATTTGGAAGCAAACGTTCTATTATTCGATGAAATCAACGCAGGAAACTACAAACTTTGCGGCTGCTATGAATATTACAATACAGTCATGTATCAGGCCCGCTGTTTTTGACGACGTTCCGAACATCGTTGCGGCGCAAAGTACCCGTCATGGCGGAGTAAGCCATGCTCCATGGAACACGCTGAATCTCGGGAAAAGTACCGATGACAATCCTTTGCACGTGCAGGAAAACCGCCGCATATTCTGTAGTCAGCTTGGTTTTGCTCCCGAACAGATGGCCTGGTCGAAACAGGTTCACGAAGACCGCATCAGAATCGTTGAATCCCCGGGTGGCTCGGAGGGTTATGACGCACTCATAACCAATACGCCCCGGATACTTCTGGCCGTTTCAATAGCTGACTGTACGCCTGTGCTGATTTGTGATCCGGTAAAACGCGTAATCGCGGCAGTGCATGCCGGATGGAAGGGAACTGTAGCCGGACTTGCTGCCAAAACGCTGAGAAAAATGCACGAACAGTACGGTACCAGTTTCGCCGATTGCAGGGTGTTCATCGGAGCATGTATTGATGAATGTTCCTTTGAAGTTGGTAATGAAGTGGCCGAGCAGTTTGACAATCTTTTCAAAAGATATGAGCCCGGGACAGGGAAATATATGGTTGACCTGAAAAAGGCGAATGCTCATCAATGTATGGCTTTGGGCGTATTGGCTTCCCGGATTGAAACATCTCCGTTTTCCACCTATATTCATCACGAGCACTTCTTTTCTCACCGGTACGACAAGGGAGTTACAGGCCGGGGGCTTTGCGTTATCGGATTTAACGGGTGAATCAGTATATTTGTAGTTGATATGACAGACTCATTTTATACCATTGAGGCGCCGGTTGTCGGGGAGTTCAAAGACAGGGGAAGCAAATTTATCGCCTTCGCCTGGCCGGTACTCACAGAAAGCGAAGCTCTGGAACATCTGGAGCGACTGAGAAAGGAGCATTTCAAGGCAAATCATCACTGCTTCGCATGGCGCTTCGGAACAGACGGAGCCCGGTTCAGGGCAAATGACGATGGAGAGCCCGGTGGTACTGCAGGCAGGCCAATTCTGGGCCAGATAGATGCGGCCGGACTCACCGATGTCGTCGTAATCGTCGTCAGATACTTTGGTGGCACCCTGCTCGGCGCTTCCGGACTCATCAATGCCTACAGGGAAGCTGCAGCCGATGCACTCAGGCAGGCTGTGGTAGTGCAGAAGATAATTCAGGATCATTTTATTCTGGACTTCGACTATGCGCTCATGCCGGATATCATGCACGCGCTGAAGAAGTTTGAAATTGAAATCATCAGACAGGAATTTGGCGAAAAGGGACTGATGGAAACAGGTATCAGGAAAAGTGAAACTCAGGATAAATTACTCAGATTGAAGGCATACCTCTGGAAAGTCAGTCTCGAAGAAGCCGAAATACTGGACTGGCCGCCCGGAATGAAAGTAAGCAGCCTGTACGACTGAAGTACAAAGTCTGCAATATGTACAATTGTCATGCGTTAACTTTTTATTCACACTATCAGGCTCCTTTTTTGAGTTACCTCCTTGTGAAGTTTCGTATAAATTTCGAATTAAAATTCAGGTAACTCCTGACAAGACTATGAAAAACTTGATTTTTGCTTTCTTTCTTGTTCCTTCTTTCCTGTTTGCACAGGCCTCTCCGGCCATTGACGTCATCTCTACGGCGCTGGGTTCCGGCGATGTGGAAACGCTGTCAAAGTATTTTGCCGATAACGTGGAGATTTCTATCAACGAGAAGGAGCAGAATTATCCGAAGGCACGTGCAGCAGAAGCGATGAGGACTTTTTTCAGTGGAAACCGTCCGGTTGCTTTCAGTCAGAAGCACAAGGGTACAAGCAGGGGCAATGGCGACCAGTACTGTATTGGTAATTTTGAGGCTTCTACCGGTACTTATCGCGTATATATTTACCTGAAAATATCGGGTTCAAACGCCTTTTTACAGGAAATAAAATTCGACAAGGAGTAAAACCGGGACACGCTCTTGCTCCGGTTTCCCTCCGTTTTGCCGGAGTGTGCCTTTCAACTATTCCCGCGTGACCCTAACTCCTGAATTACTCAATCGCGTCCCGTGAACTGGAAGGCTGCAATTTCCTCATTCAAGTCGTATCTTCTGCTGGAGCGCTCCCTCAGTGCCAACACTATCGAGTCGTAT
Source organism: Bacteroidota bacterium (assembly GCA_041182785.1). Lineage (GTDB taxonomy): Bacteria > Bacteroidota > Bacteroidia > Chitinophagales > Saprospiraceae > M3007. Next base: position 2,340 of record JBEGNB010000374.1, on the reverse strand, counting down.
CTGAGCGATGTGCAGAAACTGGTTCAGTATCTCGAGATGTATCATCCCGACAGGGGACCGTTAGCGGTTCGGGCTGATGATCTGGAGCAGTTTGTCAGATGGGTAAATGAACTCGGGCTGGAGGGAAGCAGTCAGTCGCGGCTGATATCGGGCCTCCGGGCATTCTACAAATTCCTGCTGGTGGAAGATCTCATAGACGATGATCCCACTGATTTGCTCGAAAGTCCGAGACTCAGAAGGAAAATACCCGAAGTTCTTGCATACAGCGAGGTCCAGTCCATGATGGCGGCTATTGACTTGTCGGATCCGAATGGTCACCGGAACAGGGCTATCCTCGAGGTACTCTACGCCTGTGGACTGCGCGTTTCAGAGTTGGTAGGTCTTCGAATTACCAATCTTTTTCTGGAAGTGGGTTTTGTCAAAGTGCTCGGAAAGAATAACAAGGAGCGTCTTGTACCCATTGGGCCCGAGGCAATAAAACATCTCCGCTATTATCTTGAGCATGTGAGACCGCTTGCACCTGTCATCAAAAGAGAGGATGAGAATATCGTTTTTCTCAATCGCCGCGGAGCCCGCCTTTCACGCGTAATGGTTTTCCTCATCGTCAAGGAAACGGCTTCTGTTGCCGGGGTCAGAAAAAATATCAGTCCACACACTTTCAGACACACATTTGCCACACATCTGGTGGAAGGCGGCGCCGATCTGAAAGCTGTACAGGATATGCTCGGACATGAGAGTATCATTACTACAGAAATATATACCCACCTTGATTCAGAATATCTCAAGGAAACGATATACCTGTTCCATCCCAGGGCGAAGATGCTTACCTGAAAGTGAAAAGCCTCCTACATTGGCATGCTTTTAATTACTTTCAGATGCTGTCTGTACGATTTCCCGAACTTCCATACTTCCGACAGGGTTGTCGGCCTTACACCTTCTTTTTTGAGTGCCCGATGCAATCTGAAAATAATAGTCCAGTGCCGCCAGAAGTCCCGGTAGGCGCGGAACGCTCCATGCTTCGGGTCGTAAATATGTGCCGGATCGCTGGTAATTCCGTTCAGTTCCATGACCTTGAACTCCCCGCGCTGGAGAGCCTCCTCTGAATCATATTTCAGGTCAAACCGGCCATAATAAACGCCGTTTATCTGTCTGCAGTGAGATTCAAACGCGCGTTTCATCCGGTCATCTGCCAGATGGTTTCCCGATATGAATTTGGTGCCCCTGGCATGGTTACCTACCGGTTCGAGTAAAAAATCTTCATCCGGCGCCGGTATTATTGTCAGCAGTTCCGGATGATTCCTTTCGAATCTTTCCATCTGGAACAGGTATCTGACATCTTTCTCCATCAGCTCTCTGACGCTGGATTTGCCGTCTCCCCGTACACGCATGAACTCTTTAAGACAAACAGAAGTGATATCAAAATGGCCACCGATACCCGGGAAACGATGAAAAAGTACTGCCCCTTCATTGGGCATGGTGAGAAATTCCTGCAGGATGAAGGGAATGGTATATCGGGTCAGGTGAATAGCCAGCTCTTCCGCGCTGCTTATCTTTCTCACCAGAAACCCCCGCTCTCCGATATCCGGTTTTGCTATTAGAGGAAACTGAATACCTGCATCATTCAACCGCTGCAGTATGTTTTCGATTGACTGGTCTGGATGAACGAGTATCCAGCCTGGTACAATTGCGTCTGGCAGAAGACGCAAAATGGCACTTTTCGACTCGCCGAATGCTCCTCCCAGCGGAATGGAAGGATTCACATTGGAAAAAAAGAAAAGATGGCGTGCCCGCAGTGCGTACCACAGCCAGAATCCGACTACAGGCAGGTTGGCAATATTGGAAGGGAGGTACTCAAAGTGAGTCCAGCGGGCAACAAACAGTCGCAAAGAGTTATTAACAGTCATATCACATCAGCAGCCAGAATTTCCAGCGGGCGGGTACAATTGAAAAGTGTTGTTTCTCCCGGAAAGCGGGATTGACGAATACCAGAGATATATCGTACAGATCAACCGTCAGCGTGACTCGCGGGTGATTTTTTATAACCGACCAGGCATCCTCCATGTCTCTGGACCAGTGAATGTCATCAAAAATAAACACCGTACTGTTGTTCGCGTACTGCAGGCAGGTTTCGAAGTACTGTACCGTGGGATCTTTGCGATGATTTCCGTCAATATAAATCATATCCGGAGATTCCAGTTTCTGCAGTGCAGGTATCAGTGTTTCTTCAAACGGGCCGTCCACGAGTTCTGTTCGCCTGTCAAGGCCCAGTGTGTTGAGATTATTTCGGGCTACACTGATGGTTTGCGGGCAACCCTCCAGGCTGATCATGGTGGCCAGCAG
>JBEGNB010000373.1:0-7491 GCA_041182785.1 Bacteroidota bacterium | reverse complement strand
GTTATTCCACGCCATGGCAGCAAACTCATCGAAGTAGGTCGTTTTCTCACCGTTCAACATGACAATTCGGTCGCCCTTCTGGACACCGGCGTCTCTGGCCGGCCCCTGTGCTACCTCTTCTACATAGAAAGGAACCCGGGGAGCAAAGAGCGATGACTTGGAGATTCGCTGGCTGGTAATTTGCTTGCCGATATCATCAGATACAACAATCACCGTATCTCGCCCGTTACGCCTGAGCGTAATATTTTTCGTGTCGCCGAGCACTACCTCTTCGATAAACATGCCGGGATCAACCCTGTAAACGGGTTTGTTGCCTATGCCAGTGATGATATCTCCCTGTCTGAATCCCTGATTGAGCAATACCGAATCGTAGGCGAGGCCATATTCTTTCACAGCGGCAGTTGGTACGTATGCTTTCCCGAAGTGCCACAGTATCATGGCGAAAATGAAGAATCCGAGCAGGAAATTGACTGTAACTCCGCCGATCATGATAATCAGGCGCTGCCACGCCGGTTTGGAGCGGAATTCCCAGGGTTGCGGTGGCTGTTTGAGTTGCTCAGTATCCATACTCTCGTCCACCATGCCGGATATTTTGACATATCCGCCGAGTGGCAGCCATCCGATTCCGTATTCTGTATCACCTTTTTTGGTTTTCCAGAGCGCCTTGAACGGCTCGAAGTCGAAAAAGAGGTAAAACTTTTCAACCCGTGTCTTGAACCACCGTGCGGGAGCGAAGTGACCCAGCTCGTGGAGGGTGACGAGGATGGAGAGGCTGAGAAAAAACTGAACTATTACCGAGATACTGTCCATGGTTATGATTTGTCTTGCGATTGGGAGCGATCAGGATCCTATTTCCCTGTATCGCTGGCTGTTGGCGGGGTCAATACGGGTCATGATTTGAATGACACGTTCTTTTTGTTGTTTGGTTCCGAGTTTCCAGAGTTCTACGAGTTCGTCTCTTTTTGCATAGGAGAACATCTGAACAATCATACAGTTCAGGTAGGCCACGTAAACCTTGTCCACTTCTTCGAGGGCCTGTAGTATTGCATCTCTTCCCTGTTCGGGATTAGAGCTGAACTGGTCGAGGCCGTTTCTGTAGTAGTTATGCATGGCCGCCCGCATGGGTTTCACTCGCGGATTGAGCAGGTTTTCTATGATCCAGTACCTGTTTCTGTTCTTTCCGCCGTCGGCAGGACGCCAGCCCGAGGCACTGTTGCCGGAGTTTTGTACGTTGGTCACGATTCGCTCGGCAGTGGCGTAGTGCTGATCGCCACCGAAAGGAGCGAACGAATCGTAATCCATACCGAGTATGATATAGACGTAGAAAGCCAGCATGGCTGGCAGATTCTGGTTGTCGGCGGCATCGCGTATGAATTCGATAGGCTGGTTTTGTTCATAAACAAAAACCAGATCCTTGTCGAGATAAGAGATCATCGGTGTTTCATACCCGCTGCCGTAAACCGGGCGGGTTGACTGCACGGCAAGTTCTCCTTCGAATACGTTATTGTCGGATTCTTTGGCAATGGTGATGATGAAATTGCACTTGATGCGCTCATCCAGTTCGAATACATCGTTGGTCCACTTGGTATTATTCAGAAAGTCGCGCAGAGAGGCTTCCAGCTGGTCGAATACCCGGCGGTCCGTTTGTTGTAATTGTGGTGTGTTGATGCGAACAGTTGCGTTCAGTTCGCCCTGACACCATGCAGCAAGTGAGAAAAGCAGGAATAATGCGGAAGAAAACAACTTTTTTACCATAATCGAGCAGGTGAGTTGGATGCAATATCTTCTATGACGCATCAGGAGCGTTTCAGGTTGGCCAGACGAATAATTTGATTGACGATGTCGGCTGCTACGCTCTTTTTATGTTTCAGTTCATAGGACACCATGTTTCCATCATTGCTGATGACAGTGACCTTGTTGGTATCGTGTCCGAATCCGGCACCGGCATCCCGCATGGAGTTGAGCACAATCAGATCCAGATTTTTCTTGACGAGTTTTGCTTTCGCATTGAACTCCTCGTTATCAGTTTCCAAAGCGAATCCTGCCATAATCTGACCCGGTTTTTTCTGTTTACCCAGGGCAGCGGCAATGTCAACCGTTTTTTCGAGTTCAAGCACCAGATCGTCGTCTTTTTTCTTGATTTTGGTTTCGGAAAAATGCCTGGGTTTGTAGTCAGCTACGGCTGCTGCGAAGACAGTGATGTCTGACTCCGGGAATAGCGAACTGCACGCATTATACATTTCGAGTGCGGAGCCGATTGCTACTACGCGGATAGATGAGTCAGTGGGCTTTAATGACGTTGGCCCGAGTACCAGTGTTACTTCGGCACCCCGGGCAGACAATTCTTCTGCGATGGCTATACCCATTTTACCGGTGGAGTGATTACCGAGAAACCGGACCGGGTCTAGCGGTTCGAACGTGGGGCCTGCGGTAACGAGGGCTTTTTTACCTGAAAGAGGCTGGTCCGATTTGCTTTTGAACCATGAATCGAGGAAAGTGACGATATTTTCAGGTTCGGCCATGCGGCCATCTCCTACGAGTCCGCTGGCCAGTTCACCATGTTCTACCGGGATGATTTGCACACCATATTCGCGCAGGAGCGAGATATTTCGCTGTGTTGCCGGGTGCTTCCACATATCGAGGTCCATGGCAGGGGCAACAAACACAGGGCATCTGGCCGACAGATAGACGGCACTTAATATATTGTCGCAAATACCGTTGGCAAGTTTGGCCAGTGTGTTGGCCGTGGCGGGGGCAATTACCAGTGCGTCACCCCAGAGACCGAGCTCAACATGGTTATTCCAGGCTGTTTCGGAGTGTACATCCGACAGCGTTGGGCTTTTTGAGAGTGTTGACAGCGTAAGCGGACTAATAAAATCAGTTGCTGCGCGGGTCATCAGAACCTGCACCTCGTCGCCTCTTTTAACAAACAGCCTTGTCAGGTGTGCCGACTTGTAGGCAGCGATGGATCCCGAGACGCCGAGAATAACCTTCATGATAAAAGTCCGGAATGGTAATTAGTCCTTGTTCTCCACGAAGCGCCACTGAATATCCTCTTGCAGAAATTCCTGTGTTGCGATAATTGCAGTGTTGGGAAGGCGCTCATAGAACTTGGAAATTTCGATTTGCTCCTTGTTCTCCTGAACCTCCTCGATCGTGTCGGTATTGACAGCGAACTCTTCGAGTTTGCGCTGAATTTCCCATTTCAGGTCGCTGGAAATCTGGCGTGCACGTTTTGAAATGATGGAGATCGTTTCATAGATGTTGCCTGTGTCCTTCACCATTTCGAGTACATCGCGTGGCTGTACGTTGGCATCGAGGCCCTGGGCCTTGGTTTTGATATCGCTCATGAATGTTATTTTAACTTTTGAGTCGGTTTTTGACAACTTTCAGGGCCGAATCGGCCTGTTTTCTGAGTTGTTTCACCTCTTTGGTGTATTTGCCTTTCGGGTATTTTTCCTCAAATTCCTTGCAGCGGGCTATACATTCGTTGTAGCGTTCCACCTTTTTTTCGATGATGGAGTTTTCGCTGAGCAGGAAACTTGATTTGACGATGAGGTAACGCACGCGCTCGCCGTCCGGACTTTCAGGATATTCGCGCAGCAGGTTGTTGAAAGAAATAACAGCCGACTGATACTGGCGCAGATTGAAGTACAATTCTCCTTCAGCAAAAGCTTTTTCTTCCAGCTTCCTCCGCAGCTCATCAATCAGTTTATTGCACTCTGATACCCGTTTTGAGTTGGGGAAAAGGTTGACAAACAGCTGGAATTCATCAATGGCCGCCTGCGTGTTTCCCTGGTCCAGCCTGTGAGTAGGCGAAAGCAGGTAATTGCAGTAGGCCGACATGAACGCCGTTTCTTCCCGCAGCGGCGAGTTGGTGAAAGTATTGGCGAAGTTCTTGAAATAGAAAGCAGCAAGCGTATATTGTTTGGTATTGTAGTGGCAATACGCATACTGGTAGTAGGCCTGTTCTGCCCGGGCATCTCCACGAAGAGCGTTAAGAACCAAATCGAAGAGCGACAAAGATCGCTGATAGTCTTTGGCCTCGTAATACTTGAATGCCTCTTTGAGAATCAGTTCGGAGTCGCCGCTGGTGCGCACCACTTCGTACTCGCTTTTACAGGAAGCGGCAACGAAAAGAGCTATGGAAAGAATGAGCCAACCGGTCTTGTGCTTCATGGCGCAAAAGTACATCTTTTAGTGTAAAGAAAATAACAATGGTCGCAATACGCTGATAAAAACACGCAAAGCAATCCCGCTACTGACGAAATAAAAGTGTTTTTATTGTAATCAGGATCAGTATTGGTATAATTTCAACCGGGAGTTGCTGCGGGAGCCAGTACCATCCGGCCAGCAACACAGCGGCTGTTACGCCGGTGAAGTACAAATACCTGGTTTTCAGGGGCGATGACTTCAGAAAGGGTAGTGCCAGGTGGGTGGGCAGCATCCAGAAGAGATTCAGGTTGATTTTGGTGGCCGTGTGATCTGTTGCAAACCACAGGAGCGTAATAATGACTCCACCTATACCCAGAATAATCCAGAAGGCTGCATCAAAGTACTTTCTGCCTTTTTCCCGGAACAGAAAAAACAGCCCTGTCAGGGAAACAAGCGTTGTAACAATCAGTGGCGGAGTAATGATACCTGCTTTTGAGAGGGGCGGATATACGCCTCCCGCCGGTATCATGCGCTCCTGCAGGGTAACAGGCTTGCCATCGGATGTGGCTGACTTTCCGAGAAACAGATACAGGTAATCGGGCAGAAACATGTAATCGCGCACAGATGCCTTTTTGTCGGCCGGGATACCGAGTATCAGGTCTATACCGAAGCCCAGCCAGGGTTTTGCAGGCAGGTATTTGTGCAGCAGTTGCCGCATGGTAATCCCGTCTTCTGCGGCAGCCGTATTGTAGCTCAGGTTCCCGTCGAGTGTATTTTCAAGGATGTCTCGCACGCGGGTGGCACAGTTGTCGTAGAAAAAGTCGTACTTGTAGAACCGGTTTTCCTGTTTGTAATTATCCCGGAGCAACGCATACAGTTTTGCTTTTTGTTCTGATGACAGACTGAGTATCTGTTCGATCATTGGTCGCCGGAAGTACAGATTGCCGTACTCAAAGTCGCGATAATACTCTATATCAAGCATGTAAAGCAGCTTCCCCTGACAGAATTTGAGTACGAATCCCGGCTGATCGAAATCAAAGGTGCCATAGTTAAAGCATACATCTATGCCGCTTGCAGGATCTTTGAGTCGCAGCGCGGTGTGGCCGAAGGTGCTGTAAACGAATTCTCCCGGTGCTACGGTAATCAGGCTGAAAATGGCCGAATCTGACAGGGTTTCCGGCAGACGGGCCGCTGTCAGACTCAGATTTGCGATGAAAAGGGCCGTCAGAAGAATAATTCGTTTCATAGAGATGTGATTATTTTACTTTAAGCCACTCGCCGGTGTTAATAGCGTTGCCTCTCAGATTGTTCAGTCGTTTGAGTTTTTCCACGGTGGTTTTGTACTTTATGGAGATGGAGTACAAGGTGTCTCCTTTCTTAACCAGATGGTATCCGTCGCGGTTGTCATTGTCTTCGGGCTCATCCTCCGTGTCGCTCACACTGGTACGCCTTTGGTAGCCGGTATCCTGTTCGTTACTCCCCGGTGTTATTTCAAAATCGAGTTCATCCGGATTCTTTTTTGGAGCTGGTCTCGTATTTGCTGCAGGTTTTGTGGCGGTTTCACGCTTGATTTCTGTACGAATTCTGATATCACCCGGTGAATTGGTCTGGCTGCGGATATAAATTCGCTCTCCTTCTTCAGGCTCCTGACCTTTCTTCAGTCCGTTTCTCGACATCAGGCTCGATAGTTTGATACCGTACTGCTGGGCAATGTAGAACATCGTTTCGGATTCCTCGACGGTGTGGTATTTCTCCACTCCGTTCCACTGAATTTGTTTTTCACTCAAAAAAATGATGGTGCCGTTTTCGAGCCTTTCAGTAGCCCTGTATCGGGAATCATTGAAAACTACAAGGTCATCCGGACTGACCTCCAGTTGCGCGGCAATGGATTCTATGCTTTCATTTTTTCTGGCATGAACGAATGCTACGTCATTGACAAAAAGGATTCGGTCGGAGATATCAAGGTAATCCTCCTCCTCCCCGGCCTCTTCACTCGGATCTTCCGCTTCACGATAATCTTCCCGGTCATATTGCTGCAGGTTATATCGCTCAATAAGTGCTATCAGGTTGTCGGCATAATCTTTTGCCGTGGCATAACCGGCAGATTGCAGTCCGCGGGCCCAGTTTTTGTAGTCGGTCGGTCCCAGCCTGGTAAAAAGGAAGCCGTATCGCTGTTCCTTGCGCTGCCCTGCCAGGAACTCGCTGTGATCATCGAAACTTTCCTGCGCCGACTCGTACTTTCTGAAGCAGGATCTTTTCACATTGCCGTTTCTGTCGAGGTCGTCGTCCACCTTGTAGTAGGTTTCTCCTTCCCACTCATCGCCGCATTTTATCCCGAAGTGATTGTTGGCGATAGTGGCCAGCGTACTGGTTCCTGCAGCGCTTTCAAGAAGTCCCTGAGCCAGCGTGATACTTGCCGGAATACCGTATTCTGTCATTTCTCTTACGGCAGCTTCGTTGTACTTTTCAATATACGCTACGTATTTGTCGGCTGTGCTGTTCCGGCTTGTGGCGGAAGATGACGGTTTTGCTCTGTAGGCATTCTGAGCCTGAAGCAGACCTGTGCAGCAGTACAGGGCCAATACGATTTGCGCGGTTTTATGTGCTGATATGCTCATATTGAAAAAGGTTTAGTTATGGAATAACGTATTAATGTTCATAAAAAATTCCCTAGCCACCCGCATAATTGTAGCGGCGACGGTTTACTCCGTTTATGACGGCGTAGAGTACCGGACGGTTGTCTTCAGGGTGTAACTTTGTATTGTTCCGGATAATGGAGGTCATCTCCTCTCCCGACATCATGCTGCACAGCAGCCATGTTTCCCTGATATGGGTAGGTGTTCCCTTCACGATACGGTGTGTCAGTATTGCCGCGTAACCCGGGGATATTGCCGGGTATCTGTACTGGTTTGCGGCCAGCGACTCCCTGAAGCCGAGTTCGTTTTTCAGCAGGGTGTTCAGGGAGAAGAAAATGCTCCCGCCTGCTCCCGGATTGGAACGTACCAGTCCGATCTGGCGCGATATTTCCCGGGGGTCTTTCCAGTTCGGATCGTTTATGGCACTGTTTACCTTGTAGGCTGCATGACCTACATACAATTTTTTACCTTTCGTCTTCTTCCCCCACCAGTCGAGGAGTATTCTGAAGTCGGCAGGCTGGTATCCAATGCTCCAGTATAGCTGAGGCGCTACGTAGTCAATCCAGTCCTTTTTCAACCATAAAAGCACATCGGCATACGAATCATCGTAGCAGGTTATACCCGCGCGGGTATCCGATCCATCCGGGTCTTTGTCTTTATTCCTCCATACGCCGAACGGTGAGATGCCGAACTGTACGCC
>JBEGNB010000372.1:0-2613 GCA_041182785.1 Bacteroidota bacterium | reverse complement strand
CCGATGCGTATCTTATGCACATCCGCATCTTTTCAGGAAAGAAACGACGATAGAGAGCCTCCTGGGCTTTCCGGTCGTTTGCGGCACAGCCACTCACGAGTTCCTCGTCTGTATATGTTTTTTTCCTGAAGAGCATCTGACTATAATAACAAGCCTAATCCCAGTTCAAAGCGTTTGTTAAGGTATGTACTGATGCCGCGAAAACTGCTCAGCCACGAACTGGTCCATTCTTCCTGCATCCTCTGAATGCGAATACCACCATGTAATGTGATATGGTTGCCAATACGGTAACCAATCTGCCCCTGCAACATATAACCGCCCTTCCACAGACTGGTGTTGCCCTCAAAAAACTGTTCACCGTTCCGCTGTCTGGGCATAAAACTGTAGCCGGCGCCCAGCGTGTAAAATGGTGTTACATTCCGTTTAAGCAGGTATCCCCGTATCTCCGCATAAACGGGATAGTTGGGAGGAGAGTAATAGTTTGTGTTGAACTGCTCTATGCCGGTACCAACACCCAGTCCGAACAGGCGACTGATCATTACGCCCGAACTGTGCTGCAGACTGATACCACTGGCCGAAGATCCAGCGAGCAATGTCCCGCGTGTAGCATGATACCATCCCTTGTCACTGAATGAATAGGGGGCAGCCGACAGCCTCATCCGTCGAGGGTCATCCTTGCAGCGCTGCTTGATTTTTCGCACGCCGCTGTTGGGAATGCGCATTTCAAGTCCGCTCCAGGTGGTCATCACCAGTTCTGTGGCAAAGTCATACGAGGTGATTTTTCCTTTCAGAAGTGATCCGTCCTTGAGAAAAACATAGTCCCGACAATCATCTGACTGAGCAGGCAAAACGGCCCCGACAGTCATAAAAGCCACTAAGAAAATATACTTTTTCATTGTTTGATGCAAATTTACGGCGGAGGCGCAAAACTGTTGACACCCCCGCCGGAAGGGTGTTTAATTTTCTACTGGAATCAGACTCAGCTGAACCGGATTGGATGGATCGGTTACGTCGAACTGGTAGAATCCGTTGTCGCCAATCAGTAAAAGGTGTGTATCTGAAAAAGCGATCACATCGTAGCTCGCGAAATTGTTCAGGTGCGAAATCTGCTGCAGCTCAACCGGATTGTTCCGGTCAAAGATCTTGAGCCCGTCGTCGCACAGGAACAGGTGATCACTGGTAATGGCGAGGCCTTTCGGACTGGTCATCGGGAATGTTTTCAGCAGACTGGCAGCAGGCAGATTTTTGATGTCAATCACATCCATCTGGTTGAGCACACCGTTGCAGGTCGTTCCGCTGTGTATGGTGACATACGCGTATTCATCGTCGCAAACCACCGGATCACAACCTGTGGCGTGATTGAAGGTTGTCTGGAGCAAGGGATGAGCCGGATTGGAGTTGTCGAAAATGAAAACACCCGTTTGTGAACCTATGAATAGCTTGTCTTTCCAGGGGAATATCGTTTCTGCATTCCAGCCAAGCCAGGTGGAATCAGTACGTGCCGGACAGGATGGATTGGCAAGTGTCCAGGAGCGGAGCATGAAATTGTCAACTGTGTAAAGATAGTTGTCGGCCAGACCAAACCGGGCAAATGAACCGGCTTTGCCTGTGCCGGTAAGCCCCGACAGCGGAGTTGTGTTGGACAGGGAGCCATTTTTGATGCCACCCCACGTCTGATCAGTAACAAATACCACATCGCCTTCCTGGAACCAGCCATTGTTCCAGCGAACGTCGCCGCAATTTACCTTTTCGGTTACCTGTGTTTCGGTGTAGCCTATAATGAGTCCGCGCTGCAGATCAAATCCGAAAAGCGGGAATACGTTTTGTGTCCTGCAGACTTCCTGCGGGTTCTGGAAATCGGATATGTCAATGGTCAGCAGGTCTGTGTATTGATCGGCATACAGGTAGTTTCCGCGAATCATAAGATCTACATTGCCAGGGATACTCCAGAAATTGGTCTGTACCGGATTGGCCGGGTCAGAATTGTCTATCACATGAATACCTTCCTGAAATTCATTGATAAACATATAGTTACCCAGCGAGAATATTTTACCCGGCTTTTTCAGCGGACGGGCGGCTTCATTGGTGACAGGTTTTCTGGCTTCCGCAAAAGGGAGGTAAATCGGGTCAAACCGGATGTAGGTCTGCTCGGAAGTACATTCGTCCCTCAGACAGCCGGAAAAGAGGATGGAGAGGGCAAGCAGTGGAAACAATAAAAGAGAAATGCGTTTCATGATGTAAATGTTCAGGTTAAATCAGGCGATACCGCGCCGTTTGTTGACAAACATATAGACGGAAAGGTAGCTGAAAAGGTTGGGCTGTTGATAAATTTAGTTCGCAGGCTCTGGTTCTGTGTGTATTTTTGCCATATAAATATATGACATGGATGCTGATTTTCTCCTCTTGCTGGCGGGTTTTCTCGCAATAGTACTGGTTCTTTTGCTTTTGAGAAAGCAGGGCAACCAGTCTCCCGATTCGGGCGGACTCGTTTCCAGAGACCTGCTGGAAGCGCTGCAAGGGCAACTGGAAGCCCTGAAAAGGGAGTTGTCGGCAAAAGAGGACGATCTTCGAAAAACACATGCTCAACTCGCTGCGCGAGATCAGCATATTTTC